>JBOHOS010000516.1:0-6721 GCA_050731295.1 Nitrospiraceae bacterium
TTGATCATGCCGTTCTATTCATTGATCAGTAGCGGCACTGAAACGGCTAGTATCCATCAGGAGGGGGTGCTAAGGGGGGTAGCTGAGAATCCTTCCCATTTAAAAAAAGTCTGGGAAGTCATGAAAAGCATGGGGCCGATGCGTACAGCGGCGGAGGTCAACGCCAAATTCAGCGAATACGCCGCGCTGGGTTATTCCGGAGCAGGTCTTGTGGTCGACAAGCACCCCGCTGTCACTGAGTTGGAGGTAGGTGACCGCGTCGCCTATGGTGGAGAAGGAACTGGACACGGAGAAACCATTTTGGCGGGAAGGAACCTTGTGGCGAAAGTCCCGGAATCCGTGCCTTTTGAACATGCTTGCTTCACGACACTTGGCAGTATTGCGCTCAATGCCGTTCGAATTGCTCAAATCGGTGTTGGCGATGTGGTCGCCATCATAGGCGTGGGCCTTGTCGGACAATTGATCGCTCAGCTTGTGAAGGCGCAAGGTGGTGTGGCCATCGCAATCGATCTTAAACCGGACCGTATTGAACTTGCACGGCAACTGGGGGCTGATCACGGGTTGCTTGGCGATCCCTCAGTTATCGAAGCCGTGAAAGCCATAACGGGAGGTAGAGGGGCAGATTGTGCCATCATCGCGGCGGCAGCCAAGTCCGCTGCTCCCTGCGAGCAGGGCATTCGGATATGCAGAGACCGGGGTCGTCTTGTCATCGTCGGCGCGGTGCAGATCAACCTGCCTCATGGTGAAATGTATGCGAAAGAACTCCGGGTTTTCATGTCTCGCGCCTATGGGCCGGGCAGCTATGATGCAGCTTATGAAAAACAGGGCCAGGATTATCCGATTGCATACGTACGCTGGACGGAAAAGCGGAATATGGAGGAGTTCTTGCGGTTGGTCGCACGGGAACGTATGCAGATCCAACCTCTTATCACTCACCAATATTCTCTCCAAGAAGCCGCTACGGCGTATCAAACTATCATGGAACCATCCTCGGGCAGTCTGGCCGTCCTCCTGCGTTATCCGGCGGTTGAATCTGTTTCTCCACTCTCCGACTTTAAACCGCAGCGGAAAATCCGGATTGCGCCTCCATCGGTGAGTCGGTCGCAACTACGTGTGGCCTTGGTGGGAGCGGGCAATCTAGCCCGATGGGAACATCTGCCAAATGTGAAAAAAATGCCTGGTGTGGATTTGCATGCCGTGTGTTCCGCGAACGGCACACGAGGAAAGAGTTATGCCAGCCGATTCGGCGCCGCCTATTGCTGCTCCGACTATGATGAGATGTTGCAGGATCCGGACATTGACGTCGTGCTCATCGTCACTCGCCATCAGTATCATGCGTCACAAGCGCTGGCGGCACTCCGAACTGGTAAACATGTTTTCTTGGAAAAGCCAATGGCTATTACCGAGGAGGAATGCCGGTCGCTTTTCTTCGCAGCGGAGGAAAGCGGGAAACAGCTCACCGTGGGGTTCAACCGGCGATTTGCTCCTTTCTACCTCGAACAAAAACGCTATGTCTCCAGAAGGACCGGACCGGTCGTATTGAATTGTCGGATGAATTCTCCTGGACTGTCCGGCGGGTTCTGGGCGGCCGATCCGGCCACCGGTGGAGCGCTTGTCGGTGAGGGATGTCACTTTGTTGATTTGATGTATTGGTTGTTGGAATCCGAGCCGGTCACGGTCTCGGCCTTCTGTCTTCCAATGGGTAAACAGGAGCCTATCGGCGAAAATAATCTTGTGGCCAGTTTTCATTTCGCTGACGGCTCAATCGGGAATTTGACCTACTCCACAGTCGGTAGCAAGACATCCGGCGGTGAACGTGTCGAAGCGTTTGCTCCTGGTGTGGCGATTATCGTGGAAGATTTCAAGCGGTTAGAAATTCGGATGAATCACCGACGTACCCGATCCCAGTGGTGGGCCGAAAAAGGATATGCAGCCCAACTCCAATCTTTCTTGAGCGGAATTCGGCATGGCAAACCACCAGAGATTACCGCACGAGATGGCGCACGAGCGACTATCGCATGTCTTCGCATGCTTGAATCGGCCCAACAACATACGCCTTGCGAAATTGCCCTTGACCAAGTGCTCCATGGTTGAGTTGGATGATGATCGTGACCGGAGCGTGAGCAGGCAAGCTATCGCGCACGCTTCGGATTTCGATAGACCAGCTGCACCGGATGTGCGCCGCCCCGTCCCCAAGAGGTTATTCTATGCTGTCCTTGTCGCGTTCGTTGGATTGGCGATCCTGGGTATGGCCGAAGCGGGGGCTAGGCTGGCGTTCAAATTCAAACACTATCTTTCCGGCCCTGTAGACCCGCGCTCATATTCTCTCAATCCATACGAGATGGTCGATCCAAAGGAGCCCAGAAACTGGATATTGCGCCCATCCACGACCTGGTCGATCAAGGCGTTAGAAGGGAGTAGGGCCGTTCTGAGTGATGCCCAGTTGGAGAAAGCGGCCAGACAGCACTCCATTGACCCGGATGATGTTATTTTCCGGGTTAATCACGATGGATTCAAAGGTCCTGAACTCAATACGGCGCACAATAAAGTGCGGATTCTAACCCTCGGTGATTCTTGTACCTTTGGTTCTCTTGTTGACCGGTTTTCCTATCCTCGGACAATCGAAACCCGCCTCAGAGCGCAGGGTGTAGATGCCGAAGTTGTTAACGGAGGGGTAAAGGGATATACACCTTGGAACATCCTCTTGAGAATTAACCAATTTAAGGCACTGAAGCCCGAAATCGTCACGATTTATGCCGGATGGAATGGGATATACACCTTCGAAGCCATTGGTGAACAGCGTTGGTTGCAAAGTCCCCTGCTCTTCGAAATAGCTTGGAGCCGTTTGTACACCAAGATGGTTGGCCAACAGAACGCGGCGCTGGCAGCCTATCAAAAGGAGAAAAAACCGGATCGTCACTCGGTAGATACCGACGATGCTGGCGAGTATAAGCCCTCCTTTGTGAACCAGATGGAGCTGATCGTGAAAGAAATGCAAACGATTGGGAGCCGCGTCGCGCTCGTGACGTTACCCGGGCTGTACTCCATGGATGAATGGCCCAGCGAGCAGGCACTGAAAATTGGGCATCTACCGGTCTATACGGACAACCCGTTTGTTCTGGCTCGGGTTACCCAGCAGTATAACCAGGCGCTTCGTGAGTTGGCTCGCACGCATGATGTTCCTCTTATCGACCTCGAAGCCTGGGCCAAGGAAACATTTCAACCCGTGGATGCGTACTTTGTCGATTCGGTCCACTTGACGGACGAAGGCCAGCAAATGATTGGAGTCTTTCTAGCATCTAAGCTCGTAAAACTGTACCCGGAGCTACTTCGACTGAAGGCTTAGGAGGAACGGCGTGAAGGGAAACACTCCGGGTGGCGGCCCAAAACAGTCTGGTCCCGACCCGATCGTCAGCATCATTGTTCCTGCGTACAATACCGCCGCGTATATCAGTGACACGTTGGACTCGGTCTTCGCGCAAACACGCACCGATTACGAAGTTATCGTCATAAACGATGGTTCACCTGACACCGAGGGGCTTGAACGAGTCCTTCTACGCTACCGAGAGCGCATCCATTACATCAAGCAAGAAAACCGGGGCCTGAGCGGCGCACGGAATACCGGAATTCGAGCGACGCGGGCCCCGCTGATTGCCCTCTTAGATTCCGACGACATCTGGGAGCCGGATTATCTCGCTGTCCAAGTCGGTGCCATGGAACGTGATCCAACCATTGATGTGATGTATGCGAATGCTTTGGTGTTCGGAGACGCCCCTGAGGCAGGTCGCACGTTTATGGAACTGTGTCCATCTGAAGGACAAGTCACCTTCGAAGCGTTGGTCACCGGCCGGTGCACGGTCATGGTCAGTACGACGATTCGTCGCGAGGCCATTCTGCGTGCGGGAATGTTCGATGAGTCTCTGCGTGGTTCAGAGGATTTCGATCTTTGGCTTCGCCTCATCAAACAAGGTGGAAAAATTGCGTATCATCGTCAGGTGCTCATTCGCTACCGACGCCGCGGCGGCAGCTTGATGACGGATATGGTCGCGATGGCCAAAGAGCAATTGCGCGTCCTGGAGAAAGCTTCACAGATGACGAATCTGACGCCGGCAGAAACTGACGTGGTGGGACGACAAACCCTCCGCATTCGCGCGCTTCACGCGTTTCATGAGGGCAAAAGGTCGTTTCTCAAAGGCGACGTCAAGTCCGCGATTGACCAATTGGGTCATGCGAATACGTACTTGAAGAGCCGAAGAATGGCGTTCATCCTTGTACTCATGCGTCTGGCTCCTGGGCTTCTACTGAGGGCCTATCGCCTGCGCGACCGTTTCGTGTTCGGGACAAGCACGTATTGAGCAGCTGTTCTCTCTCTCATGTTTGCGGGATTGCTCAATCCGGTATGCGATGATGAACAGCCGTATGTCTTTACGAACCGGCTCAGGAGAAATTCTCGGTGAAGCAGGCCACAGATCGGCGATGATTTCTCTGAAGACCATAAGCAAGAGCGTAGCGCTACTCCTGCTGGGATTGGTCATGGCCGGAATTCTCAGTGAAGTGACGGCCAGAATATTGTTTCCGCACTGGGCTCCTCGGACTGGAGCCTTGACTTCATTCTGGCGGCACGATCCGACACTCGGGTGGTCACATGTTCCAAATTCGAAGGGCTCATTTAGTTCCTTTGGCTTTGAATCCATGGTGACAATTAATTCAAAGGGGTTTCGAGATAAAGAACGTTCCTATGAACGGGACCCTGCGAAGTATCGGATTGTGGTATTGGGAGACTCTATGGTGTGGGGTTGGGGGGTTCAACAGAATGAGATATTTACGGCTTTGCTAGAGAAGCAGCGTCAGGATATTGAAGTCATTAACCTGGGAGTTAGCGGATACGGTACGGATCAAGAGCTGATCCTACTGCGCCAAGAAGCAGTCCGCTATAATCCGGACCTCATTGTTGTAGTAGTCATGGATAATGATTTTGACACCAACGTACGGAAGGCGCTCTTTCTGGGCTATAACAAGCCGGCATTCGAATTGGCCAATGACGGCAACCTTCACCTCATCAACACACCTGTGCCCGAACAAAGCCTGTGGGTGCATATTGCCGTATGGCCGGTCCGCCATTCCTACGTCTTGAACCAGGCTGCGCGAGCCTATGAGCAGTTCACGCTCATGCTGGCATCCCGGAAGTCGCCACCGCAACGTCAACAGCCGCAGACCATTGATGCTGACGATCATGTATCGTTTCCTCAATCCTTTAAAGAATCATTAACGACCGCCTTGCTGTTCGCAATTCAAAAAGAGTCCCAGAAGAATGGGGCGGAGCTCCTCTTGATCCTAACGGATAGACTGGGAAAACACGGAGAGAGAATCGAGCGTTATTTTAAGTCTCAGCATGTGCGCATCTTGAATTTGGATCCATTCTTTCCGAGGAATCAGGTTGAAGAACTTCATGTGCCTGATCGGGTTCATTGGACTGCGCGCGGTCATCAGAAAGTGGCGGATGGATTGCTGGACTACCTCAAGAATGAACATTTACTGAAAGAGCCTCTTAAGACTGCAGATTAGTGTGCCGTTGTGCCAGAGGCCCAGAGGCTCTACCCAAGGAGCAATACTATGCCGCCCACATCGAAGACTCTCGAAGAAAAATTACGTGCCGCTCCTGCTGAGATGCTCTGGGAGGAACGGCTTCTTCTCTACACCCTTGTGCGTGGTCTCAAGCCAAAACGCGTCTTGGAGATTGGGGTTTACCATGGTGGCTCTACGGCCATCATCAGCGATGCACTTGATCAAAATGGTTGTGGAATGCTCAGCTCTATCGATCCCCATCCGGATCTGAAGATTGATTGGGAGTCTGTGGCACATAGAGTTGTCCTGTATCGGGGATATTCTCCAGCTATTCTCAAGGAAGTTCATGATGCCGCAGGAGGCCATTTTGATTTCTGCTTCATCGATGCTGACCATAGTTACGGCGGGGTATTGCGTGATGCCATCGGCGTGATGCCGTACATGGCTCCTGGGAGCTATATTCTGTTCCACGATGCGCATTTCGCTGATATCAACGCGGCGATCGATGATTTTCTTTTGACTCGCACGGGTATTACGGATTGCGGTATTCTCTCAACAGAACGGTCCGGACTTGACTCTGAAGGAAGAGGTCCGTGGGGCGGCTTGCGGTTAGTTCGGGTCCGCTCAACGACTGGATTTTCGGCCCCGGCCGTCATCTCCAGGGGCGTACGCTTTCTTCGCAAACGTCTCCGGTTGAGCTTTAAGGGGTAACTACAACCTTACCTCTCGTAGAAGGCTTGGCTTGTTTCCCTAACACTTTGGCTGTCGCTTTAACGGTGGGTCGAAGGATCTGTGAAAAGGCATGGGAAGCTAGGGAGAAGGGAACCATATTTGATGAAAGTCATCGCTGTGGTGGGCGCTAGGCCAAACTTCATGAAAGCCGCTCCTGTCATCGAGTCGCTTCGGCAGCACAAGGATATCGACGTGATGTTGGTCCATACCGGTCAGCACTATGACCGCGAGATGTCGACCCTCTTCTTTGAAGAGCTGGGAATGCCCAGGCCGAACTTAGATCTACAGGTCGGATCAGGTTCACATGGCGAGCAAACCGGCCAAATTATGGTTCGCCTCGAACCTGTGCTGAAGCAAGAGCGCCCCCAGATCGTCATCGTGTTTGGTGATGTCAATTCGACGGTCGCGGCTGCTCTGTGTGCGG
>JBOHOS010000517.1:0-9113 GCA_050731295.1 Nitrospiraceae bacterium
GTGCTGTCAACTTCCTGCTCATCGCGATCGGCGGGCGCGGCTTCCTTGACGTGGTTTCAACCTCGACGCCTCCAGCAGACCGCCCTCCCAGTCTCCGGTCCCGCTAGTCAGGTTGATCCGCCTGATCTTTCCGAAGCCGGCCTCGTGCAACCATGCCGCCGTCTCATCGACACCGTAGGTGTTGCCTCTTTCGGTGAACAGCAGCATTGTCACGGCGAACAGGTTCGCTTCCAGGGGATGCAGACCGTTTTTATCCAGTAAAAACGCGTCCTGGATCAAGAGACGGCCGCCGGACTCCAACGCCGCCGCCACGTTCCGGAACAGCCGCCTGTTCTCGTCGGCTGAATAAATGTGCAGCACGTTGGAAAACCATATGACATCGTACCGATCCGGGATCGGGCATGAGAGGAAATCGAGCGGCTGATAGGCCAGCCGGCGGCCGTGTCTGACCTTCGCGGCGATTTGTTTCGCAACCTCCAGCGCGGGCGCGCGGTCCGCCACTGTCGCGCGCAGCGTGGGATTCCTTTTCAGAAATTCCAGAGCATACGTGCCTGGTCCGCCTCCAAGATCCAACAGCGTTCGGGCGCCTCGCAGATCGATCTGCGCCGCGACGCGAGGCGCGATATCCAGCGACCGGTGGTGCATAGCCCACGTGAATTGCTTTCGATATTCGGAATTGTCCGGATCATCGTTGTCATCGACGGGGCGGCCCGATCGAATTGATGCGGTCAGCTTCGCCCAATCATTCCATTGGTCGCGGATCAACTCGACATAGCCGCCGCGATAGTCGACGCTGTGAGCGTTGAGCGTGGTCACCGCCACCTTCCCATTCCGATACCGATCGCCCTTCTTAATAAGTACGCCGGCGCTTGCAAGGTTCCGGCTAAGGATGTCCAACCCGCGCAGGCTGACGCGCAGTTTCTTGGCCAATGACGGGACGGTCCACGCCTTACTGCCTACAACCGTGAATAGATCCAACTCCAGCGCCGTCAAGAGAAGGCGTGGCAGCCGATAGGCGGCGATGAGGTCACGAAATTCATCGAAGCTGCGGACAGGTTGGATGCCGTTCATTTGAACAGCTTGGCGAATTCGTCGGGAGCAAGCGGGGCGCGGCCGGCGACTGCGAGGTTGTCGCGGACATGATCGGCCTGTTTCATGCCGACCAACGCCGTTCCGAGTCCGGGGGTGGAACGAACAAACTGGATCGAGCGCTGCGCGTCGGTGTCCTGGCCCAGGACCTCGCGCACATCGTCGGGCAACGATCCATCTAACTGTCCTTGAAGAATGGTCGCGCTGGCCATGACGTACAGGTCGAGCGCCTTGGCGGCTTCGAGCACGCTGACTTTGGAGCCCTTCAGCATTTGCGTTTGCTGTGCAAGAGCTTCCGGCATACCAAGGTTATACGGCAACTGAATGACCTTGAAATGATGCCCCTTGCCGCCGACCTCACGAGCCAGATCGGCGAGTCGTTCCAAGGAGAGATGGCCCTGCGAGCCGAGGCTGGCCCGATAGCCGTTCCAGGTCGCCGTCCCATACATCCGGAGCTTGCCCTGGGCAGCGGCTCCTTCCAGCACTGTGAACGCTTCACGCATTCGAGTCAGAAAGTCGGACTGAGAGACGTGGTCAAGCTGTGTCTCCGGATTGTGCAGGCAGTACACATCCACGCACGACAGTCCGAGATTCGCCAGGCTGGCGTCCAGTTGGTGCCGCAGGTACGCCGGAGTCATGCAGTGGCAATCCGCGACCACATCACGGGTGGTGATGATCCCAGGCTTTACGAACGTCTTCTGCAGATAGGCATCGCCGTCGCGCGGAGGCGCGTCGTCATACGGAATGAAACCCCCTTTGGTGGCCACTAGAATTTCGTCACGCGCAACGGCGCCGTCACGATGCAGCTCGCCGAGGGCCTGCCCGATCACCCGCTCGCTTCGCTGGCAACGATAATTGATGGCGCTATCCAGCACGTTGCAGCCTGACACCAGCGCGCGCTTGATCGCGTCCAGATAGAGGGCGTCCGTCTTGGCGTCATGCCCGCCAAGGTACGTGCCCAATCCAATCGAGGACAGCGACAGCCCGCCCAAATCCTCTCGAAAGTGTCCAGGCGCCACGCCCCTCGCTACCATTCGCTCGCGGTACCGCCGCGTCCCTTCAACTGTCGCATATGCCGAAAGAACCATACCTATTGTCTCCGAAACAGTAAACATGAGTAGGCTGCTCAAAAAGCCCTTCCAGCAAAGCCGCAAGGAGCGAGGACTCCGAGGCGTACAGAGTGAGTACGTTGAGGAGGACTCGCGACTGAGAACGCCGCCGGAGGGCTTTTTCAGCAGCCTACCGCGCAAACTGCTGCCGACACCACCTTACCGTCCCCTTCACCTCTTCCAGATTCCCGAAATCCAGGGTCCGCTGAAAGGTCACCGCCACGTATGCATCATTCATTTCCGTGTTCTCTTCGAATCCCGCCCCCACGAGCACCTTTCTGAATTTCGAGACGGAGGGTTGCAGGTAATATTTCGCCTGCTTGGCCAACTCATCGGTCCCCAAATCCTCGGGCGTCCCGTCCGACAGCAGACTTTGGATATCTTCCATATCCATACCGGTCTGGCAGATCAGACGAGCGTCGGGGGTCACTTCCAGCATCCAGCCTTCCGTACCCAACGGCAGCGCCAAAGCGCCGCCCGGCTCGAGTTCATAAAACTCCGGCTCGCTTTGACACAAAGACGAACGTGCCTGCTCCCACGGGGGCGAAGCCGCCGATAGATCACTCATAAGTTGGTTCCTTGTCCCAAGGAATGCGCCGACCCATTTGTTCCGAGGCGAACGCGCAAGGCTTCCAGACGCTTGGTGTTCTCCTCCAATTTGGGCAACTGATATTTTTGATCGACCCGCACCACGCGCTCCAGCAGATCGATCGCTTCCCGAAGGCGGCCGAGCTGCTCGTAACACTGCGACATCAGATACCAGGCCCCCCCGATCCGCAATTCATCGCGCTCGCGTTCGGCAATCGCGAGGCTGGTCCGGCAACAGGCCAGCGCATCTTCGGATTGTTCCTGCATCGCATAGGTGCGGGCCATCATGCGCCAGGCGTCCGCCATGCCGGCCTGATTGCCGGTGCGGCGCATCAGCGTCAAGGATTGTTCGTAGTAGCGCATGGCCTCGTCGTACTGCCCGTTCTCGCGCGAGACGAGTCCTAAATCCGAAAACAGCACCGCTTTGCCCGCGTCGTCTCCGGATCGCGTCATGATGTCCAGGGCTTCCAGATAGTACGCTCGCGCGCGTTCCCATTCGCCGGCATCCGCCCGCAGGTTTCCGAGATTCGCGAGCGTCGTGCCGATGCCTCGTTCGTCCCCCAAGATCTTCTGCAGTTCGAGCACTTCCTGATAATAGGTCTGCGCTTGCTCGCGCCGTCCGCTGACGGCGCAGATGTTGCCCAAATTCCCCAATGTCGCCACTAACGCCCGACGGTCTCCGCTCAAGCGGTCGCATTCGAGGGCCTGCGCATAACAGACATAGGCCTGGGTGTAATCGCCGCGTGAAAATTGTTCGTTGCCTTGGCGATTGAGTTGTTCGGACGGCGTATTCATGGATGCAGTTTAGATATGCAGGGCTTTTTCAACAGCCGTCTTGGCGCCGCTCAGGATCGATGCGCCATCGCCGACCAGCAAGGCGTCGAAGTTATATTTCAGCAAACGCCGAAGGCCCTCCCGCGCTATGGCGGCATCGGCATATTTTTCAGGCGGCAGCATGGTCAATGATCCTGGCGGCTTCCCGATCAGCGCGTCCCCCACGATCACGACGCCCTTGCCTTGCTGCAGAAAGAGCGCGCATTCTCCGGGTGACTTCTGATTCCTTAGATGAATGGCCCAGATACCGCCGGGGAGTAATTCGCCGTCTTGATACGTCTTCTCGGCAGGGATCTCCATCTGCGCCGCATCGGCATCCGGCACCCAGATCTGACAGGCCAACTCCTTCTGATAGGCAGCGGCTTCACGCGCGTGGTCGCGGTTCGTGATGACGATGTAGTCGATCGGCCCGCCACGACGAGCGTGCGTCATCTCATCGGCATTCATCGGCGGCGGATCGACCAGGACGCGGTGTTCTCCTACCGTAAGAAGCAGTCCGTTGAAATCGAGCTGCTTCTCCTGCGAGAACCATGACCATTGCCACACGCCGGAAAGGATTTGCTTCATCATTGTTTACCCTAATTGAGATGATCAGGCTTAAGGATGCTCAAACGGGCTAACCAACGCGGCCGCAGGCGAAGTCAACGGAGGCGTAGCCTCTGGGCTACGTTGAGGACGTTGACGAGCCGAGAACAAAGTTGGGAGCCTGTTTCGGCATCCTGTTACAGCGAATCAACCGCGTCTTTCACGATCTTGGTGACCTTCGCCAGGATACCGGCGTCTTCGGAAAGGTCAATGATGTCATCCTCCGGAACCGTGATGAATTTCCGATTCGGCCCCTTGGTCAGCGAGATGAGAAACATGCTGTTGGAGGGCGTCACGGGGATCACCACCTGCACAGCGCCATCGACGCTTTTCACGAGGTCAAGAAACTTCTGTTTACCCGCTTCGATCTCATCCATGTCTGCTCTCCGAACTGGTGCTAGAGTCCGGTGCTTCCTTTCGCGCCGTGTTCTCCTAACAATGCATCCACTTCCTTGAGGATCACTTCCGCGCCGGCCAAGTCCATGTTCCCGACTCGCTGCCACCGAATCACGCCCGTACGATCGATAATGTAGACGTTCGGGATGAACTTCCCTCCACCGTAGAGCTTATCGGTCGTCTTGCCGGGATCGATCAAATAAGGATAGGTGACCTTCACCGGAAATTGCGTGAGAAATTCATTCACCGCTTTTTTAGAATCACCGGACGAATTGACGCCCACCACCGCCACATCCTTGCCCCGGGTCTCCTCATAGACTTTTTGCAGGTTCGTGCCCTGCATCATGCACGGCTCGCAGATATGGAACAATCCCAGCACGACGACCTTGCCCTTGAAGGTCTCCAACGATACGGTCTCGCCCGCGAGCGACGTCAGCGTGAACGCCGGCGCCTTCTCGCCGATCTTGAAAAAGCTTTTCGCCGACGCGACAACCGTGAACGCTACCAGCACCACCGGCAATAATCCGAGAATGATTCGTTTCATAGTGACCTCCACAAGAAATCCGAAAGGACTGATTCGCCATTCGTTAGTGAGGCTATCCTAACATGCGCAAAATTTGATGGGCAACACAGTTAATTAGAGAGCCGGCCACTGCTCAAAAGCAGTGCTAAAAAAGGCCGAGCTGCAGTTCTTCCGCTTTTGTAAACGGAATAGGATACTGCTCGGTGAAGCAGGCCGTGCAGTAATGGCGGGGGTTACCGGGTGAGGCGTTCAACATGCCCTCAAGGCTCAAGTAGGCCAGGCTGTCGGCAGTAATGTACTTCTTGATTTCCTGGATGGTATGGCTTGACCCGATCAATTCTTTTTTGGTCGGCGTGTCGATTCCGTAGAAGCACGGCGACACGATGGGCGGCGAGCTGATCCGCAGATGCACTTCTTTCGCACCCGCATGGCGAAGCATCTTGACGATCTTTCGGCTGGTCGTGCCCCGGACCAGGGAGTCGTCTACGACGACCACGCGTTTTCCGGCCAGCACATCCGGCACCGCGTTGAGTTTAATCTTCACCCCGAAGTGACGGATGGACTGCTCGGGCTCGATAAAGGTTCGACCGACGTAATGGTTGCGGATCAGCCCGTTCTCGAACGGAATCCCCGATCCCTCTGAATAACCCAATGCCGCCGGCACGCCCGAGTCCGGAACGGGGATGACGACATCCGCCTCCACAAAAGATTCCTTCGCCAATTGCCGGCCGAGCGCCTTCCGCGTCGAGTAGACCGTGTTGCCGCCGAAAATTTTGCTGTCCGGCCTGGAAAAATAGACGTATTCGAACACGCACATGGCCGGCCGAGCCTGGGTGAATGGCTTGTGTGACGTCACGCCCGATTTGTCCAATACGACGAGTTCACCAGGTTCGATTTCGCGAACGTATTCGGCCCCGATCAGATCGAACGCGCAGGTTTCAGACGCCACCATCCAGCTCTCCTTGAGCTTTCCTAGGCACAGCGGACGCAAGCCATATGGGTCTCGCGCGGCGATCACACTGTCCTCGGTGAGCAGCACGACCGAAAAGGCGCCCCTCACCTGGCTTAAGGCATCGATGATCCTGGCCAGAAGACTGTCGGCGCGGGAATGGGCAATCAAATGGATAATCACCTCGCTGTCCGTCGTGGACTGAAAGATCGCGCCATAGGCTTCCAATTCGTTGCGAAGCATGGTCGCATTGATCAGATTTCCGTTGTGCGCAAGCGCGAGATTTCCGAACGCGAAGTTGACGGTCAGGGGCTGGACGTTTTTGAGGTTGCTGGCGCCGGCGGTCGAATAGCGATTGTGCCCGATGGCCATGTGGCCGTGAAGCCGTTTCAGAACGTCTTTTGTGTAGATATCGGCGACCAATCCCATCGCTTTTTCCGTGTAGAAATGATCGCCATTCGAGGAGACAATGCCGGACCCCTCTTGCCCCCGATGCTGCAGGGCGTACAGGCCGAGGTAGGTCAGGTTCGAGGCCTCTTTGTGGCCATAGATACCGAACACGGCGCATTCATCGTGGAATTTGTCGGGGGTGATCAGTTGCATAACAACCAGGATAATGGGCTAGAGGCAAGTGGCAATGGCAAAGACAAAATGGATTTTCCCTATTGCCCCTCGCCTATGTTGATTGCCCCGTGCCATCTTCTATCGCCCGTCCCAGGCTGTTCGCCCAACGGTCGTGAAGCGTCTGAAGATCCGTATCAATCCGGCATCCGGCGGCCTGGGTATCTCCCTCAACCTCAATCACCAGCCGGTCGCCGCCTACCGTGCCGATCACATCGGCGGGCACTCCCAGATCGTGGGCAATGGCAAGAACTTGATCGGCATGAGAAGGACTCACCGAAAGAATCACCCGCGACTGGCTCTCTCCGAACAGCAGCGCATCCCGCCGGACCCCATTCAGACTCAATCTTAACACAGCACCAAGCGGGCGCGTCGAATCTGAGAAACAGCATTCCGCCAGCGCCACCGCCAGCCCGCCGTCCGAACAATCGTGCGCCGACTGCACGAAGCCGTCACGGATGAGTTTCAGCGCGCAGGCCTGCAACGCCTTCTCCGTCTCCAAGCTGAGATATGGCGGCGTGCCTTGTTCGCGATGGTGAATCACGCGGAGGTATTCCGTTCCGCCAAGGTCCTCTCTTGTCTCGCCGAGGAGAATCACCATGTCGCCGGCGTGCTTGAACCACTGCGTCACCGCGCGTTCGGCGGGCTCGATCAGGCCGACCATGCCGAGGATCGGCGTGGGATAGATCGACAGGCCGTTGGTCTCGTTATAAAAACTCACGTTCCCGCTGACTACGGGAATCTGGAGCGCCTCGCAGGCGTCCGCAATCCCTTCGATTGAAAGCATGAACTGCCACATGACATCGGGCCGTTCGGGGTTCCCGAAATTCAGGCAGTCGGTCAGCCCGATCGGTTCGGCGCCGGAGCACACCAGATTACGCGCGGCTTCCGCCACCGCGATCGTTCCGCCGATATACGGATTCAAGACGCAGTATCGTCCATTGCCGTCGGTCGTCATGGCCAGCGCTTTGTTGGTGCCTTTGATCCGGATCACCGCGGCATCCGATCCGGGACGCACGAGCGTATTGGTGCGGACCATGTGGTCATATTGCTGATACACCCAGCGTTTGCTCGCAATCGTGTGGGACTCGAGCAGAGAGAGGAGCGCTCCAGTGGTGTCCTTCACAGACGGCAGGACATCCATATTCATGGACTGCAGATATTCCTGGTATGCCGGCGGACTGTTGGGGCGTTCGTAGCGCGGGCCGTCATCCGCCAAGGCCTTGGCTGGAATTTCGGCCACGACCTTCCCATTGTCCTGCACCCGCAACGTGCCATCGCCGGTCACGCGCCCCACAACCGCCGCATCAAGATCCCATTTTAGGCAGATCCGCAGGACTTCTTCTTCCTTCCCCTGGCGAGCCACCATGAGCATCCGCTCTTGGGATTCCGACAGCATCAATTCATACGGCGTCATGCCCGGCTCGCGTCGCGGAACGCGAGTCAGGTCCAGATCGATGCCGGTGCCGGCGCGCGAGGCCATCTCGCACGAGGAGCTGGTCAGTCCGGCTGCGCCCATGTCCTGGATGCCGACCAGAAGATCGCCCGACATCAATTCGAGGCAGGCTTCCAGCAGCAGCTTCTCGGTGAACGGATCGCCCACCTGCACGGTCGGACGTTTGGATTCGGACGCTTCATCGAAGGCATCGGAGGCCATTGTGGCCCCATGTATGCCATCCCGGCCGGTCTTGGAGCCGACATAGATGACTGGATTGCCGATTCCCGAGGCGTTGCCCTTGAAAATCCTATCTTTCTTGGCGATACCCAAACAGAAGACGTTCACCAGCGGGTTATGGCCATAAATGTCGTTAAAGACGACCTCGCCCCCAATCGTGGGCACACCCATGCAATTGCCGTATGAGCTAATTCCGGCCACAACCCCTTTCAACAAGTGCCGGTTCTGTCCATGATCCAGCAGGCCGAACCGCAACGAGTCCAGCAGAGCGACCGGCCGAGCGCCCATCGTGAAAATGTCGCGCAAAATCCCCCCCACGCCGGTCGCCGCCCCCTGAAACGGCTCGATAAAGGAAGGATGGTTGTGCGACTCCATCTTGAACACGGCGACCAGCCCATCGCCGATATCCACCGCCCCCGCATTCTCCCCCGGCCCCTGCACCACCCGCGGCCCCGTCGTCGGCAAGCGCTTCAAATGCACACGAGAGCTCTTATAGGAACAATGCTCGCTCCACATGACCGAGAACATGCCCACCTCGGTGAGATTTGGCTCGCGACCGAGAATCTCAACGATCTTCTTGTACTCGTCGTCGGAGAGGCCGTGCTGGGCGATGAGATCTTTGGTGATTGGCTTGTCTTGCGTCTTCATTTATCGTACTGCTTGATCTCTTTTTCCATGATTCGCAGCAGCGCCTGCTTCTTTACCGTCCACCGCTTCACCCACCCCATCTTATGCGGCTTACAT
>JBOHOS010000518.1:0-3920 GCA_050731295.1 Nitrospiraceae bacterium
GTCGTGGACAATGCGAAACGGTGCATCGGGCGGAACATGGATGTCGTCGTCACCAGCGTCTTGCAGACCACGGCGGGACGGATGATCTTCACGCGGCTCAAAGAAGAAACCGATAAGGAGGAGTTCCAGGTCGCGCGTGGGTAGGAGCCGGTCGGAGCCTCACCGTTCTCGTGCGACCAAGGGCCCGCGGATCCTTGCAGCGTTCTCGGCTGGGAAAAGTCTCGACATCTCGACGAGAACACGGCCCCGATCCTCCCCGACCTGTCGGTCTTGTTTATGACCCCGGCATCTTCGCCTCGCCACGACGGGATGCAGCTGGCTCCGCGCGCCGTGGCCCTCGTTCCGGCCGCCGGACGGGGACTCCGCATGGGAAGCGGGACCCCGAAACAGTTTCTGTCGCTCGGAGGACTTCCCGTTCTGGTGCATTCTCTGCGCGTGCTGGAACTGTCAACCGCCGTCACCGCCGTAGTGCTCGCCGTGCCGGACGCCGATCGGGAATTCTGCGCGAAGGAAATCGTCTCCCGCCATGGATTTGCGAAAGTGACCGTTATTGTCGCCGGAGGGGAGCAGCGGCAGGACTCGGTTCGGCTTGGATTGGCGGCGATAGACCGGGCCGTCGATCTCGTCCTGATTCACGACGCCGTGCGGCCGTTTTTTACTCCGGAACTGGTCGAGCGAGTTATCGCCAAGGCGGCGGAACATGGAGCGGCGGTCATTGCCATTCCCATGCGCGATACGGTGAAACGCGCCGGAGCCGATCGCATGATCGAGACGACGGTCGATCGCTCCCGGCTGTGGTTGGCTCAGACTCCGCAGGCGTTCAGGCGCGCATTGCTGGACGAGGCGCACCGCAAAGCCCGAATGGAGGGCTTTCAGGCGACGGATGATGCCCAGTTGGTGGAGCGACTCGGCCATCGGGTGGCCATCGTGGAGGGCACCGGAGAAAACATTAAAATTACGAGGCCGGAAGATCTCGTGATCGGAGAAGCGATCCTTGCGGCGTGGAAAGGCCGTGACACCACGTCGATTCACGAATAATGGTCCACGAATAATGACAACATCATGCGCGTAGGTCTCGGGTACGATATTCATCCGCTCGGCAAGGGGCGTAAACTCATTCTCGGCGGGGTGGACATTCCCCACACCCAGGGCCTCGTGGGGCATTCGGATGCCGACGCGCTGGTTCACGCGGTCTGCGATGCGCTGCTCGGCGCGATGGGTGAGGCGGACCTCGGACGGCACTATCCGAGCTCCGATCCCCGGTACAAGGATATGTCGAGCCTGAGAATGTTGGACGACGTGGCCGGGCTGTTGGGCAAGAAAGGATACCGGATGGTAAATCTGGACACCGTGATCATCGCCCAAGCTCCTCGCCTGAGCCCGCATCTCAGCAGCATGCAAGCGACGATGGCCGATGTGCTGAAGGTGGAACGGGACATCGTGAACGTCAAGGTCAAGAGCGGTGAAGGGCTGGACGCGGTGGGGCGGGAAGAGGCGATCGCCGCGCAGGCCATCTGTTTGATCGAATCGATACCCTAACATGTTCACCTATCTGCGAGAGGACTTGGCGGTGGTCTTTGAGCGAGACCCTGCCGCCATGAGCCGTGTGGAAGTGGTGCTCACCTATGCGGGCTTCCACGCGCTGCTCGCCTATCGCGTCGCGCACCGGCTTCGTCAATGGGGAATTCCCTTTTTTCCTCGGTTTCTGTCCCAGGTGGCCCGCTTGTTGACCGGCATCGAAATCCACCCGGCGGCCAAGATCGGTCATGGATTTTTCATCGACCATGGCATGGGGGTCGTCATCGGTGAGACGGCCGAGATCGGCAACTATGTCACGCTGTTTCAGGGCGTGACCTTGGGGGGAACTGGCAAGGAACGCGGCAAGCGCCATCCGACGCTGGGCAATCATGTGGTGGTCGGGGCCGGTGCGAAGATTTTGGGCGGCATCCGGATTGGCGACCATGTGAAGATCGGCGCCAATTCGGTTGTCCTCAAGTCTATTCCACCGAACTCCACCGTGATCGGGGTGCCCGCGCGGGTCATTAAGATGGAAGGCGAGCGCGTCCCGGAGGCTACCATGGATCACACCAACATATCGGATCCGATCGCCGACCGTTTCGAAGCTCTTGAACGTGAGCTGATCGAACTGCGAAAAAGGCTCGAAAATCAGGGAACGGATCGATAGAGAGCTGTTGAGGCCGCCCTCTGGCAGGCTGCCGGATGTGGGCGCCTGGGGCAGCGCCGAGACGCGATACTTGACCCGCCTTACGGAAAACCTTATAGTTCCGTCATTCCTCCCTCACATCTTTCACGCACGTCGAGGCCGGTCGATAAGATGCGCCCGTCTCGTATTCTCATCGTCGACGATGATCCGCATGTTCTTCTCGCCCTTGCCGACATGATTTCCATGCGACTCGAACGCGCGACCGTGGATAGGGTCGAGTCCGCTCCCGCCGCGCTCGAGCGTATCGTGGCCATAGACTATGATGTCATCGTGACGGACTTCCTCATGCCGGGAATGGATGGACTTGCATTGATGGCTCAGGTGAAGAAACTCCGGCCCTATACGCCGATGCTCCTGCTGTCCGGGCAAGTGGCCCATGCCGGCATCGGCTCGCTCACGAGCCCGTATGCCTTTGTGCCCAAGCCGGTCGATCGCGACCGCTTCACGGAGCAGCTTCGATACGAAATCGCGTATCGCCGCTTGGCACGGCGGATCGAAGCCCAGAATCTGGTGCTCGAACGGAGCCGAAACAAGACCAAGAGACTCGTCCAGTTGATAAAAGACACCACTGCGAAGCACTGCGCGCTCCTCGCCCTGCAGAAGCAAGCCCTGACCACGTCCGAGCTGGGGCGACAACAGATCACGAGCATCTTGGAGAGTATTACGGACGGGTTTGTGGCGTTCGATAAGACTTGGCGTGTCGTCTATATTAACCAGGAAGCTGAACGTCAGTGGTTTACGTTGACGCCGAAGGAAAAGCTGTTGGACCGCAATATCTGGGAAGCGTACCCCGCTTTGATGGGCTCCCGCTTTCATGATGAATTCCACCGAGCCATGGCGCAGAGAGTTACCGTCCGATTTGAGGGACATTACCCGGCGCTTGGCTCCTGGTATGACGTCCGCGCATACCCCTCCGAAGACGGCCTTTCAGTCTATTTTCAGAATATTACCGTGCGCAAAGAAGCCGAGGCCAAGCTTGAATTTCAGGCCAGTCTCCTGAATGCGGTGGAGCAGGCCGTCATTGTCACCGAGCCGGACGGGACGATTATCTATTGGAATCGGTTTGCCGAGTCCCTGTATGGCTGGACTGCGCGAGAGGTCATTGGCCGGAATGTTCTCGATGTGACGTCGGCGCCGGGATCGCACGATGAAGCGGTGCAGATCATGGATTGTTTGCGCCAAGGCGACAGTTGGTCGGGCGAGTTTCCTGTGAAGCGGCAAGACGCCAGTACGTTCACGGCGATGGTGACCGTGTCCCCGATCCGGGACGCGACCGGCGCGCTCATGGGTATCATCGGCGTGTCGAGTGATCTCACCGACCGTAAGCGGGCCGAGCACGCGGTTCGAGTGGCCAAGCAAGAGCAGCAGGTGATTTTTGACTCCGTCCCGGCGATGATCTGGTACAAGGACGCGAAGAACCGGATCGTCAGGCTGAATAAGCCGGCAGCGGACTCTATCGGCGCTCGTATCCAAGACCTGGTGGGCAAATCGACATACGATGTGTATCCCGACGAAGCCGCGAAATGTCACCAGGACGATCTGGACGTCATCCGAACAGGTGTGCCGAAACTCGGCATTATCGAGCCGTATCGAGTCGCGTCGGGGGACAAACGATGGATCCGGACGGATAGAGTACCGTACCGCGATCAGGACGGTCACATCATCGGAGTCATTGTCTTCGCGGTGGATATCACCG
>JBOHOS010000519.1:0-11036 GCA_050731295.1 Nitrospiraceae bacterium
CTCACGTCGTCACGCACCATCGTATCCCCGTATTCCCCCGCGCGGACGGCTGTCAGCCGGTTCGCCTTCAGCCGCCCGATCCATCGGATAATCCGCTAAGCCGACATGGAAATCAAGTCAGCGGTCCACCGCATGCGCATGTATCATGGCTGGGTCGCCGTTGCTTGCGTTTCTATTCTGCGGTAGAGTCCGGTTCAGAAATCGGTTGTCACAGGCCGCCTTGTTTCGATGGATCAGCATTCCCTTTTACAGCAGACGCTGACCGTGCTTGAATGGCCTCGAATTCTCGACGTGGTCGCGGGCCAGGCACGGTCGGCCATGGGCGCCGAGCGATGTCGAACGCTCGCTCTCGAATCGGACGTGACGGCGGCGGACGCTCGTTTATTGGAGACGGCTGAAATGGCGGCCTTGCGCGAGCGCGAAGATCCCTTTCCGTCGCTGGCCTTCCCCGATCTGCGCGACGTCAGTGGGCGTGCCGCCAAGGGCGCCGTGTTGGAGCCGCATGAGTTCCGCGATATCTCCATAGTGTGCGGGCTCGCGCAAGAAGTGTCACGGTATCTCAAGCGGCGACGCGAGCAGGCGCCGGCTCTCTCCCTGGTGTCCGAGCCGTTGGAAGGATGGCAGGGATACGATCACCTGAAAGAGGCGATCGACCGGTGTGTCGACCCGGAGGGGAATATCCGCGAGTCGGCCACCCCGCAACTCCGCCGGCTCATGCATCAGGCCCAAGATCTGAAGAACACGATGCGCCGACGGTTGGAGATGATTCTCGCGTCCACCCGATATGCGGAGGTGTTGCAAGAGCAGTACTTCGCTCAGCGCGAGGGCCGGTACGTGGTGCCGGTCAAGGCCGAGATGCGCTCGAAGATTCCCGGCATCGTTCATGACGTCTCATCGAGCGGCGCGACCGTCTTCCTCGAGCCGCGCGAATTGGTTGAGCTCAATAATTCCATCAAGGTGGCGGAACGGGAGGTGGAGCGGGAGGTCCACCACATCCTGCAGGGACTGTCGGCCGAGGTGCGGAACTGTGCAGCGCTCTTCCAGACCGCGCTGGAGGTGTTGGCTCAGCTGGACAGTATCGCCGCGAAGGCCTCGTTCAGCGGTCTCGTAAAAGGACACCCCGTACGGTTGAATCGGAATGGGCGCATCGCACTGAAGCACGCCCGGCATCCGCTCTTGGTATTGACGAGAGCCGAAGTCGTGCCCAACGACATCATGATGGATGAAACGGTGCGGGTGTTGGTGATTTCCGGCCCGAATACGGGGGGGAAGACGGTCACGCTCAAGATTCTTGGACTCTTCGCGCTCATGGTTCGCGTCGGGCTTCAACTTCCTTGCGAGGCGGGTTCGGAGATGGCGCTCTTCCCCGAGGTCTATGCGGACATCGGCGATGCGCAGGATTTAGCGCAGGATCTCTCCAGCTTCTCGGCGCACATCACGCAAATGATCGCCTTGTTGAAATTGACGGAAGCACTGCATCAAGGAGAAGCGGGATCGAGAGCGTTGGTCTTGCTCGATGAACCGGTCACCTCGACCGATCCGGCGGAAGGCGCAGCGTTGGCGGAAGCCCTGCTCCTGCGTCTCTCCTATCTCGGCATGAAAGTCGCCGTGACCACTCATTACAACTCGCTCAAAGCGCTGGCCCAGACCACACCGGGATTCGTGAACGCCAGCGTGGGATTTGATGTCCGCCGGCTGGCGCCGACCTATCGCGTGATCATGGGCGTGCCGGGTGGATCATCCGCCATCGACATCGCCGGCCGGCTTGGGATGGATGAGACGATTCTGGACGACGCGCTTCGTCTATTGCGGCGCGAGGACCGCACGCTCGAGCTGATGCTCGGGGATCTCCAGGAGAAACAGCGCCGGCTGGATGAAGATGCGGCCACAACGGCCGAACTGAGAGCCCAAGCCGAGCGATCGGCGCGCGAGGCCACGGACCTGGCCGAGCGGTTGAGCCTCTCCGAGCGGGACGAGCGGCAGCGGATGAAGAAGAAGCTGACGGATCAATTCCTCCTGGCCCGTGCCGAGATTCAGACGATCCTCGACAATCTCAAACTGGAGCGCACTCTCGTCAAAACGAAGGAAGCCAAGCAGCGCCTGGTCCACGCAGAGGAGCAGGCCAGGCAACAGATCATTCCTGCCACCGAATCAGTGCCTCTCGATCAATTGACGGCCGGCGATCCTGTCGAGATCGTCAGTCTCGGCGCGACCGGCACGTTGCTGGAGGCGCCGCAGGGAAAGAAGCGGGTCAGGGTGCGTGTGGGTGATGCTGAAATGTCGGTGGGAGCTTCACTGCTCGTCGGTCAGACGCGACGGGGGGAACAGGAGACGGTTCGGCCCTCCCGGCAAAGCCGGCGAACAATCTCGTCAAGCTCATCCCGCATCTCAGATATCGAAGCGGCCACCGTCTTGGACCTGCGCGGCAAGACTGCTGATGAAGCGTGGGAGGTGACGGTCGCAGCATTGGATCGGGCGGCGTTGGCCGGCAGTCCGTTATTACGGTTGATCCACGGTCACGGCACCGGCCGGCTCAGGTCGGCCCTCCGCTCGTACTTGAGTGAATCCCCATACGTTGCGTCTTTTCGATCCGGTGAGCGGGCTGAAGGCGGAGACGGTGTGACGATCGTAGAGTTGAAATAGAACCCGCTTGCCGGGTGCTCTCCGTCATCTGCCGGGTTCGCTCGCACTAGACTAGACGCCAGAACCTTGACGAACTCCATTGGGCCTGGTGGATTTGCCCCGCCCATTTGGTTGAAACCAACCACCCCGCCGGCCTTCCTCGTAAGAGTCCTCTTCGATCCTACTCACAGATCAACAAGTTGCAAGTGTCACGCAATGGCACTCCGCTTGCGTTATCAGATGCCGTGAGGTCTTTCCCCAGTCTTATGATGATCTACTCAAGGAGGTTCTCATGAAACGGCATCTGGAACCGGTTGATCTGTTCGTTGCCATTGGAGTCTTTGCCACCGTGATCGGTGGATATTTTTTCTTCATGGCCGCCGCCGGGACCTTGGAGGCAGGCAGCGTCCAAACCGCTGCCTTCGGGCCATCCACGCCCGCGGTTGATCCAATGGAGGCCATGCAGTGGGTGCAACCTGCGCTTGGTCAGGCCATTGTCCACAATGAGCTCTTGGCGCGTCAGGCGGCTCTAGAGACCACGCAGGCGGTGACGGAACTGAATCGGGCTATGACCAAAGAGCAATCGCTTGAGACCGCCCCCTATGGTCATCTTGAACGGATTGCCGGTCATGCCGTTGGAATGGATGCCGATCATGCGGCGCGTGTCCAGTATGTGGCGGGGCGGTCCATTGTCACCTCCACGGGGCGGGGCGTGCGGGCGGGAGTGCTCTCGCCGAGCCAGGTCGGTGACATCTATAATCGCCGGATCATTGACATGACGGAGGCGACGATCAATGGGATGGAAGATGGCTACAGTCAGATGCGCGATCCGATGCTTGGGACGGCGATCGTGGCCGCGGCTCAGCGCCACATGGAGTTTGTCGATCAGCTCCAGCACCGACTAGGGACGGCGATTACGCGGGTCATTCAGGTGCAGGATCGGTTCGGTGAGGCGATCGGAGAGGCGCAAGGGCAGTTGGGGGCGGTGGCGGTGGCGTCGCTTCACGCCGAACAAATCGCAGAACGCTTCGCGCAATTAGCCGGCGCCGATTTCGGCCCATCTCCGGGCAGTGTGTTTTCCGCCCCTCGGGCATGGCCGGACATCCCGATCGGTGCCTTGATCGCGACGAGCGCGACGCTCGTCGGGCTCTTTGTGATCGGCTTGTTCCTGCCGAGCGCCAAGCCTGAGGCCATACCACAAGTCGAAGCGAAGCCGCTGCCGTACCGGAAGACGGCGTAGAGTGCATTGAAGACGCGTTCGGACATTCACATTCGGGTCGGCGTTGAAGGCTGAACGCGTGAAGTGCGAAGGCTGCTTTGGGATGCTCAATCAACATTGAAAAGAGGAGCAACCAAAATGTCGTGGGGATACTGGGGGATTGTCGCCGGTCTGTTGGTTCTGCTGACGGTATTTTTCTTCTGCATCGATCTGCTTTACGACTCGCAGCGGAAGTTGACAGGGGCGGGAAAGACGGATACGGGAACCGGAGCACGGGCCGATAGCGCGTCCGACACCAAACACGCCGCCTAATGTCGGTGGTTCGGCGCACCGTTGGAAGGTCATACGCTGCGAAGGGTATCGCGGGGGAAGGAAATCCCTGAGGGGACGGGTGTATCCCTGAAGGAGGACCATCGATGGCTCAACATCAGTCCTCTCACGAAGCGCTCATGCTCGATCTGCTCCGATCCGAGGGGATGATGACGATGGAACAGGTAGCCGCGAAGCTTCCCCGCTTGAGCTGGGGAGAGCTATTTCTTGCCGTGGATCGGTTGAGCCGGCGGGGTGAGCTCGTAATTCGGCGGCAAGGGTTCGATTATGAGCTCCGTGTTGGCGCCCCCCACCGAGGAATGGAATCCGAGTCCACGCCTGCTCATCCCGATCGCTAATGCGTCGGCGGCGACTTTGCGGCACGGTCCCCATGGCTGACCATGCGCCTGCAGTCACGCTGACCGTCGCCGTCCCACCGACAGGGACGTGGATATCCAAGAGGGTGTTCGTCGAAGAACCGATGCCGTTCGTGTGCGAGCGGACCGGAAAGTCAGGGAAGTCTGAACGTGAACGGAGTTGAAAAAGCGACCGGCGACCTCGCCAAGTCGGAAGAGCATTACCGCACGCTGTGGAACCATGCCGTCGATTCGGAATTGATCCTCGATCCGGCGGGGATCGTCCGGGACGTCAATCGACGGGCGGAGTCCACGCTGGGCCGGCCGGCCGCCGAGATCATGGGGGCGGCGTCAGCCGATCTCTTTTTGGACCAGGATCGGTCGCGTTTCCGCGCGCTGCTTCAGCACGTGCTGCAGACCGCGAAGGAGGGGTCGGTGGAGGCCATGCAGGTGCCGACAGCGGCCGAGGGCGTGCTCACAATGGACTTGGATATCGTCCCGATCGAGCAAGCCGGCAGCTTGGCGGCCGTCCTGCTCCAACTGAGCGACGTCACCGATAGGCAGCAGCTCGAACGGCAACTCATCCGCTCGGAGCGTCTTGCCTCGCTCAGTCAATTCGCCTCGATGTTCGCGCACGATATCCGAAACCCACTGGCCGGGATCAAAAAAACCCTGGAGTTGCTCGGCCAGCGGCCGGAACTGCAGGCCGAGCCGCTCGGCCGATGGTTCGGTGATCTTCAGCTCACGACCGATCTCTTGCTCGGCATGATCAACGACATGCTGGATGTCTATCAAGAAAGCTACTCCGGGCTGCCCCTGGTGTCCTCCACCTTCTTGGCCGGCGCGCTTCTTCAGGAGGTGGCGCATCTCTTTAGATCCGAGGCTGAAGCGAGCGGGGTCACGTTCAGGTTGGAGGTCGCCGATGAGCGCATCACCGTGACCGGTGATCAGCGCCGGCTCCAACGAGTGGGCATCAATCTCGTGCACAACGCGCTCAAATATTCGCCCGCCGCCGGCGTGATTACCCTCTCGGTTCGCCGCGCGCCCGCTGGCATGTTGCCGCTCCGGCCGGCTCTTCCGGTTTCCGAAATCGTGCTGATTCAAGTGGCGGATGAGGGGCCGGGCGTGGAGCCGGATGAGCTGCCGCACATCTTCGAAATGTTTTTCCGGAAAAAGGACGGCCACGATTTGCGCATCGGCCGTGGTCTCGGATTGCATTTCTGCCGGTTGGTCGTGGAAGCGCACGGCGGCCGAATCTGGGCGGAAAACCGATCCCAGGGCGGCGCGCAATTCTCGGTCGCCCTGCCCGTGCGCGAAGGTTAGGATGCCGATCAAACTCGTGATCGCCGAGGACCAGCGTCTCTTCCGGCAGAGCTTACGGCTTTTGCTGGACCGTGAGCCCGACCTTTCCGTGGTCGGCGAGGCGACCGACGGCCGCGAGGCGTTCAATCTCTCGATGACGCTGAAGCCGGACATGGTGCTGATGGACGTGGACATGCCGAAGCTCGACGGGGTGACGGCCACCCGATTGATTCAGGGGTGTCTGCCGGAAATCAAGGTGTTGATGCTGTCCGTGCATGACGACGACAGCCGGATTGTCACGGCCGTGCAAGCCGGCGCCTGCGGGTATATTCTCAAGGACGCCGACCATCAGGAATTTTTGCGGATCATCCGAGGCACGTACCGTGGCGAGACCGTCGCTTCACCGTTTCTCCCGGATCGGCTGGCGCGCACGGCCTATCATGCGTTGGCCGGCAATGGAGAAGGAGCCGGTGGTCTCGGGGCGTTAACCGATCGCGAGCGAGAAATCCTGGCCTGCGCGTCGGTGGGCCGGGGCAATAAGGAAATTGCCGATCAATTGTGTGTGTCCTCCGACACCGTAAAAACCCACCTGCATCACATTTATCGCAAACTCAACGTCACCGGCCGCGTCGAAGCCATCCTGCGCTACCTCAGCGCGAAGTAGGCATACAGAATCACGCCAGAGGGTGTCCGGAGTAGGACACCGACGTACAAAACATTTCACCTTCACCCTATTTATACCTAGTTTATAATGCGGTACACGTTCCCGAATGGCAGTCCACGGCCGGCTGACCGGTTCACCCAGGCGTGTGGGGAGCGTTCGGAGGTAAGCGTGGACGGCCCTACCCACGTCTTCTCACCATGGAAGGCAGAAAGGCCCATGCGCATGGCCTTCACGCAACGACGGTCCCGGTATCAGGGATACAGGAACTGGGTATCATCAACGACACCGGTATTGTGGAACGAGCAGACCGATGAGGTGATATCACTGCAGGACATCTCGCACGCGTCAGCGGGGACATGGTGGCTGCGGCGGCCTCTGACGCTTCCGTTCAGCAGCGATGCGATTTATCTCACGATGCCGGTTCAGATTAGGAGTAATGATGGTGCCCAGAGCGACCGACGCCATGCCGACAAGATTCTATGTGAAGGATCTTCCGCCGTCATTTCGGGATGAGCATCTGCGCACCTTAGTAGCGCCCTTTGGGACCGTCATTCGAGCCTCCGTCATTACCACGATGTCAGGTGAGTCGTTGCCGCTCGCCTATGTCGAAATGTCCCAGCCTGAAGACGCCGCGAATGCGGTGCAACGCCTCCATCAAACTCTGATCGAAGGCCATGTGGTCGTAGTGGGCTATCTCTAAATCGGATAGGCCTTCTTCCGCCACTTCTTTTTGAGCGCTTCGGGAGGCCCTGGACTCGCCCACCTGACCTTCTTCCCCCTCTCACCCGAATGGGTGAGGCAAAATCCACCCTTCAAGGAATAGTCCCCCCTGCGTTTGCGTCCTATCATACCCTCTCCCAGGAATACGGTTCGGCAGAAAAGAGAGGAGTTCACATCATGACAGTCCCGCCGGTTCTTAGAGGTGCGGTGGTGGGTGGATTGCTTCTGGCTCTGTTCGGATTTGCACCGTCAGTCCAGGCGGCGAATTTGTTGGCTGGACCGAAAATGCCGGCAGAAAGGCAAGGCGTCAAGAAACAGAAGAAGGCGCAGGCGATCAAGAAGGGCGTCAGCAAGGAGCGGATCTATCAACAGTGGGAGATGTCAATTGGTGATTGGGTAACCGGGATGGAACGGCCGATGAGCGTGCCGGAGATAAAAGGACTGGATCGCGCTGATCCGGCGTTCGGGAAGTAGACAGACTGAGAAGGGAGGTAGCCATGAAGATGAATGTAGACAAGCCGGCGATGACGGTCACCTTCTGCGCAGTGTGCCTGTTAACGGCAGGCCTGGCACTGGCTGAAAGCAACTGGATAGATGAACTCACGAACTCGCTCACCTTCTATCAAACGAACTATCCCACTTCCAATTGGGAGCCTTACATCGACAAGGTGGCGCGAGTTCGGGATGGGAACAATCGCGGCGATCAGCACATCGTGGATGCTGAGATGAACCAATTCTTGAAGATGTTACGAACGAGAGCCTATGGGTACAGTTCATCTGCAACTTTGCGCTGTCCCTTCCATCCAAAGATCACTCTCGATCGGCGGCGTCGATCGAGCTTGGCCCGGGAAGCGAGCGCCCGATGAGCGTACCGGAGCATACGATCCAAACACCGTATGAGGGCGGGCCTCCGTGTAAGCCGGGCGGATGCGACTATTGGCTCGACGATGTCTTTGACGCAGGCGCCCAGTAAGGGTATTCATCTATGCAGGGAGAATGAAGATGCGAGTTGTCTTTCTCGGAACGGGTTTCAGGGGTGACTGGGGACACGTCGAACGCCGGTGAAGCAGCCGAAATTACGCGTGAGGGACAGGAGTTTAATCTTCCCACTGTCGAGCGGATGAGAATTCAGGATAAGCGTTCGGCCGTATCTTTCCGTAGGGCCGAGGCCGGGCAATCAAGGCCAGACAATCAAGAGGACAAGGGAGGCAAACATGAAAGCCAGGTTATCAATTCTGTTGATCACTGTCTTTGCGGTCGGCTCACTGCTCATGGTAAACGCCGTTCCGGCCGCGGCCGACTGGGGCGATGAGATCCTTAATGCGGTGAGCTTCTACCAGACCACCTATCCTAACTCCAATTGGGATCCCTACGTGAAGCAGGCGACCAAGGTGCGAGACGCGATAGACCGCAAGGATGAGAAAATTGTAAAGGCCGAAATGAACCAATTCCTCAAGATGCTGACCCATCGAGCTCATGGCATTAACGGCGTGGCCTCAGATGACCTGTACAATTTTTCGCTCAGTGCGGCGCTCACGATGAAACCTTACGATGCGGAAAACACATCTCCGGCAGTTGCCTCTGGTGCGGAGTTTGGCAGCAAGCCGATGAGCGTGCCACAGAACGAAATTCAAACTCCCTATCAGGACGGGCCTCCGTGTAAGCCGGGCGGATGTGACTACTGGCTCGACGATGTCTTTGACGCAGGCGCCCAGTAAGAGCCGTAAGCGCATTGAGGCAGACGTTCGGCAAATGTCACCCGAACGGTGTAGACAAAATACACCCATCGGGCAATTTCTCCTATGGTTCCAGCCTTCTATGATAAATCACCGAAAAGAATCGTCTTCCCTTAGGGGGAGGAAGAGGGTGAGTCGGCGGCTCAATCTCAGAATCGCAGGATTCGCAGGAGGTTTTTATGAGAGACATGAGATTCATCACAGGAGCATGGCTCGTCTCGTTGTTGGCGCTCATCGTGTGCCTGCTGTCGCTGCCGGTGCAAGCGGATGATCAATCGATGGGAACCAATATCCCCTCCGAGCGGCAAGACATCCAAAAAGAGATGACTCAAACGGACGGGACACGTCACACAACGATTCCCGAGGAGCAGGACCAAATCACGCGAGAGACACCGGTCGGCGAGCTTGGGAAAAAGAATGAACGCCTGATGAATGTGCCGCAGTCGAACGGACCGACCCTCTTGGATATGGAGATGACGAGGGAGCAAGAGGAAAAGGCGGCTCTTTCTTTCTAGATGCGATCAAACTACCCGGTTGCAGCAGTGAGTATGGAGGGGAACATGAAGGGAACACTGTTATCAAAGATGTTCTTCACGCTGGTCGTGACGTGTTCGGTGTGCGTGTTGAGCATCGGAGTCGCGTGGGCGGACGGGACCTGGGCCGACGAGTTAACCAATTCCTTGAATGTCTACAAAGCGAACTATCCCACGTCTAATTGGGATCCCTACGAGCAGAAATTGACGCTGGTCAAGGAGGCCTTGGGTCGGGGAGATCAGCGTGTCGTCAAGGTCGAGATGGGCAAGTGGTTCAAGATGCTTCGCAATCGGGATCACGGTATCAGCGAGGTCGCCGCGGAAGAGTTGTATAACTTCGGCGTGATGGTTACGCCGCTGCAAGAGTACGGCATTGCCATTCCGTCGCCCGCGCTGGGCCAGTAATCAATCGCGACCCAGGTGCTATCGCGCCGCGCGGCGAAGCCATCCGCTCCGGAGGATTGGTATGTCATGGGAAGAATGGGGAATTGTCATCGCGGTGGGAGCGCTGCTGATCGGTGTCTTCGTCAGTTTTGAAATGTTGTTTCCTGCGCGGACGTCCAAGGTCACAAAGATCACAAAGACGGCCGACGCTCCCATAGATGAGCCATCGGCTGAGGCCGATTTCAAGCATGTCGCGTAGTGTGGATGGCGGGGTGGTCAAGAAGGAGGCATGTCCGTGATTGAAATCATAGGACTCGCGACCATTGTTGCGATGAGTTGGGTGCTCGCGTTCAGTATGGCGAACGAAAGCGATGCCGACAGGCGTCGGCGCAGGATGCCGGATGACATGCCGAAGGCAGGCCAAGGCGAGATAAAGGGTTCAGCCGGCCGGCATGCTGCTTGACGAAAGTCCGCGCGAACCCACGAGAAGAAGTTTCTTCATGAGGTGAGTTATGCCTCGTATCTATGTGGTGTTGCTCATGTTGTCGATCGGCGCGCTGGTCGTCTTTCCGTCCGTTCCTGCGATCGGCCATGATGATGGGCAAACCGGCGGGTTCGGTCCTCATCGAGAGATGAACGTGATCGTGACGAAGGTCACCTCCGGCATCATCTTCGTTGAGCCGTTTGAAGGCCTGCGGCCGCGCACGATCAGCCCCAACAAGGCGGACCGCGCCGGGCTTCACGAGAGCAAGCCGGGAGACGAGGTGACACTGATCGTGGACGAGGGCAATGTCCTGATCGATGTCCATAAGACCGGCATTCCTTCTGCAGGACACCGTATGGTGATCGGCACGTTGAATTACGCCGATGCCTATTGGGGAGAGATTAAGCTTTCCACGCCGGAAGGCATTGAACGATTTGATGTGGACGCGCTCGCCGGCAGCAAGCTGTCGGTGTTCCAAGAAGGCGCTCCCGTCACGGTGGAGCTGGATGAAGATAATATGCTGATCGACATCCACCGGTCCCGCTGACTCCCGGATCGGTGTGGTCGATACGCACGTGCCCCGCATCGTCACCGTCACAGATACGGGGCACGTCAGCGTTGTGAGACGGAAGCGGGTGGATTTCCGACGTACACACCACGGCAGAGGTTCCCGGCGACCGTTCCCCCCCACGCGGGCCTGAGCACTG
>JBOHOS010000520.1:0-4100 GCA_050731295.1 Nitrospiraceae bacterium
TTCGGAGCGGAATGTCTCTGATCCGCAGTCATTCGGCCTTTTGGGGATGCAGGAGCGCGCACGTCTCGCCGGTGGAGAGTTACGTGTCAGCGGCGCAACTGGAAAGGGAACGATGGTGACCGCTCGCGTTCCCGTTCAGAGGTCATAGCCCAAGCAGCCTATACTCTCTGAGCCATCGCAGAATGAATGTACGCGAACGAGATTGTAATTTTGTCTGCTGATGTTGCGAATTCTGATTTGTGACGATCATCCGCTCTTCAGGCGAGGCGTAAAAGATCTCATAGCCGACGCATTCGCACCCATCGAGGTCGGAGAAGCAGAATCGAGTCAAGAGGCTCTCATTCTGGCCAAAGAGCGCAAATGGGATATTGCTGTGGTGGACATCATGATGCCCGGCCGAAGTGGGCCTGAATTAGTCGAGGAACTGAAACAACTGCGTCCGTCGTTACCCATCTTGGTCATGAGCACCTGCGCAGAAGAGCATTATGCGGTTCGAATGTTTAGAGCAGGCGTAAGCGGATACCTGAATAAAGCAAGGGCCGCTCATGAATTAATCGAAGCCATCAAAAAGATTCTGACAGGCCACAAGTATGTCAGTGCGCCTGTCGGGGAACGCTTCGCATGCCAGATTGGTGGCGATAACGATACGCTACCCCACGAAAAGCTATCGGACCGAGAGCACCAGGTCCTGTGCTTGTTGGCGTCCGGAAAAGGCCTTAAAGAGATTGCTGATGAATTGTGCGTGAGCGCCAATACCGTGAGCACGTATCGCAGTCGGATTTTGGACAAAATGAATCTGAAAAATAATGCCGAATTGACCCATTACGCCATACGCCATTCCTTGGTGAATTATGAGCCTTAATGCCGGCATCTCCTGCTCCGAGAGCTGCGCCTACAGGAGGACCGACCTTTGGTCTCACACGTACAGACCACAGTACGGACAAGGCAATCGAGTCTTTACGATATCCCCCCTGCCTTCGGCAGAGCACATTGAGCTGTATCAGTTCAAGAGGGAGATCTTGGTACTAGAGACAGCCCTAGAGTGCGATGGCTAAGGCTCTTCCGCTGGGCGCCGTCGCCGTCAGTATATCTATCGCATGGCATTCTTGAAGGAATGCGCATCAGGCGCGATTGGGGAATTCTTCCGACTATGCGCTTCAAGAAGACTCGTGTCCCTGCTCGTGTCGCTCTGTGTCCATTCTTTCATTTATTTACGATTCGGGTTTGCCGCAGCCTAACAAACGACGAGACGATACCTATCCATGCGTGGACAACAATGCTTCGTCCGGGATCGTATCCCGGAATCTCCTTCCAAAGACAAAGAGCATTGTCTAGCCACAAGCAGCAGAGACTGAACCATCGCAATCCTTGGTCGCATGGGTATTAGGTATGGCTCTACGGCGAGCTCAAGGCAAAGGAGAATGCATTCTGGTGAACACATGCAACGAGTAAAGGTCTTGATCATCGAAGACGATGAGCCAACCATCCGGACACTCAGCAAAGCTTTGAACGCTGAATTCGAGATCCTCACGGCGAATGATCCGATTGCGGCTCTCAAACTTGCGCGACAAGAGAATCCCACACTTGTCCTTCTCAACATGAAATTCTCGCTGGCTCAGTCTCATTATGAGATCGGGCTCCAGTTACTGACGGATATCAAGAAATACCCGAATCACCCCAAAGTCATTGTCTTCACAGGTCTCGAGGAACGCGCGGCGGCTGCACGCGCGCTCACTTTCGGGGCCTACGATGTGTTCTGTAAGCCTCTTGATGTCGAAATTCTCACGTGTGTGATGCGGCGCGCCTGTTGGCTATCAGAGCTCGAAGCCGAACATCACATCTATCCGCTCCATACCAAGGAAGAGATAGAGGAGATGATTGGAACCAGCCAGAGCATTCGCAAAATCTTCGACACCATTCGTAAAGTGGCCACCACCGATCTGCCCTTATTGATCACGGGTGAAAGCGGCACCGGAAAAGAACTCACCGCACGGGCGATCCACGAGCGGAGCCTTAGAAAGGATGGTCCGTTCGTGCCCATCAATTGTGGCGCCATCCCGGAAAGCCTACTGGAGTCTGAGCTGTTCGGTCATGAACGAGGAGCCTTTACCGGAGCGGTGCAACAGAAGAAGGGCAAGGTGGAATTTGCTCAAGGCGGCACGCTATTGCTCGATGAGGTGGGCGAGTTGTCCGGTTCCCTTCAAGTCAAGCTGCTTCGATTCCTCCAGGATTGTACGTTTGAGAGAGTTGGAGGGCGCCAGCCGATTGAGATGAATGTTCGCATCATGGCTGCCACCAATATCAATCTTAAAGAAGCGATCGAACGAGGCTCCTTCCGCGAGGACCTCTACTATCGGCTCGCTGTGATGCTTGTCCACCTTCCGCCACTGCGTGATCGGGAAGAGGATGCGCTTCTTATGGCCGTAGTCTTCTTGAAACAGGTAGCTGCGCAGTATCAGAAACGCGTGCACGGCTTCACCAGAGAAGCGATACAAGCGATTCATACCCATCCCTGGCCTGGCAACGTCCGAGAACTTTCCAACAGGATCCGCCGTGCCGTTGTGATGTGCGAAGGACATCTCGTCACCCCCGGCGACCTCGATCTTTGTCACCAGGGCAACCCAGTTAGTTCTCCTGTTTCCCTGAAAGCCACCCAACAAAAGGTGGAGGTTGATTTGATTATCAAGACGTGTGCTCGCCAGCAGGGAAATCTTACACGCGCGGCCGAAGAATTAGGGATGAGCCGGTCGACTCTGTACCGCAGATTGAGGCAGTACGGACTTCTAAGGATCTTCGAGATGCCTACCGACTTTTCCCAACAGTAGCAATCCTCTCCCTTACCATCCTATCGGACTTTCATTCAACAGCACTGGGGGCATCGGCTCAGCCGGCATCTCTCACGTCCTCAGTGCAGTCGCCGACGCGACTTCAATGTGCCGGATTTGAAACAGCGTAGCGAACGAGAACAAATCGGCGAGACTATTTGGATGCATTTTAATTCCTGAGAAAATTCACGTACCTATCAGCGCAGGTATCGGCTCGCTCGCACCATCATGCGAAATCGGAAGCCATAGTAGCTGTTTCAAATAGCGACACGCTCACGGGACCTGTCGCATTCATCAGCATTTACATGTATTTCTTCGCCCACCCGTCAATTAAGAACTTTCAACGCAGTCCGTCGTCTCCTACAGCTGCATAGACGCTCCGGGGATCGCCGCTCATAGCGCGTCAATCCTGCACAACAATAATCATTTATCACCCCATCGAACAGAGGCGCACTGCACCTTGCTAGAAATTTCATCACATTCTGAAACGGCATCACGCTTGCTCTCTTCATTGGCCAAGGAGAGAACAAGTCAGTGACTCGCAAGTCAAGAGACAAATCCGATCATCTTACCGAAATGGGAGTCGATCGTGCTGCAGGGTGGAAAACGCGCGGCGCGTGGCGTCGCGGCTTCCATGCTCGTCTTGGTTGGGGTTGGTTCGGTCTACGCCGGAAGCCTGGAGGACTTTTCTCAGTTCGTAAGGCGGCACGCCGAGGAAGCCCCGATGATTCCCGCTCTGGCTCCACACGGGGAAACTGTTGGAATCGACACCATATATCTCATACCAGAGGTGAAGAATCACCGGATCTTCGCCTCTGCTCCGGCCAAGAACCTCACCAAAAACAGGTTTGCGGCCATCTCATGGAGAGGGATATTTTGCGTTGCTTCGTCAGGCCAAGCCGCAGGTGTCATCCTGTGGGACGAGCGACCGGCACCTCCGCCTATGCCTTTACCGGCAAGACCCAGGTGGTTTCTTATCTTCAGTCTAATTTAACGAATCCGATCTGATAGAGGCCGGCAAAGGCAGCCACCAGTCTGGCGAGTCACACAATATAAGGAGGAGGGATATGAGAAATGTACTTGTGATCGGAATGACGGTTGCGGCACTGGCAATTGGGATACCCGCCATGGCGGCAACCGAGGATTCAACAAAGTTCTTTGCGTTAAGCAACCTGGCCGGAAAGGAAAGCGTGCCACTCCCTGAGATGTCGGACGACAATCTGGCATCCATTGAGGGAGGCCAGATCTGTATCGGCTGTGTCAATTTTGCCATTG
>JBOHOS010000521.1:0-3274 GCA_050731295.1 Nitrospiraceae bacterium
CCCCTCTTCGTATCGCCATCAATCGTTACATCCATCGAACCGGCAGAGTGCTCATTAAAGGATCTCGCGGTTCCTCAGGGTCCTCGCTCGTCATCGTTGAAGACAATCCTGAGAGCATTGAAAAGTCTTTGAACGCACTTGCACGAAGAGTTGAGACCAGAATCTACCTGGTAGAGGTCATGCTCGATGTCGCCGTCTCTCCCAATGTCCTGATCTATATAGACCCGATCAACGGCAGACTCTCGTGTGTGTGCGTGACCGATCAACGTTTAAGCGAACATCTGGCGCACGAGGGAAACATATTCCCGCCCAGCGCGAGCACCGTAGAGCACATGATCAACTCGGCCATGAAAATCTCAGCATGGTTGCGCACACAAGGGTGCAGTGGATTAGCCGGCTTTGATTTTGGGGAATATCTGAATCCCGAAACAGGCGCCTGTGAGTACTTTCTGGCTGATATCAATGCCAGAACCAATGGGGCGGCCTATCCCAAGTTTCTCATGGAACACCTGAACAGAAGACAGAGACAAAAAGATGGACCATGCATAAAAGCGTTTCTTTCAGACAAAGCCGTGCCAACGAAAGCACGGTTCTTTGCCGAGCTGGACGAATGGTGCGGGCACCTATTCTTCACACCGGCAACCGGAAAAGGAGTGGTTCCATACAACACAGGCTGTCTTGAAATCGGCATGTGTAGCCTGGCCGTTTTTGGAAAATCCGGCAATGAAGTCACGGAGATTTATGAAGAGTTCAAGGCGGCCTCACATGGGATCGGCACATTAGCATGATACGCATCGCGATTGATCTCACCGCGCTGTTGCCGAGACCGACGGGCGTCGATAACTACATGACACAACTGCTCGTACATTTGGGGAAGGTCGATCACGAACACCGGTATAAGATCTTCGTGAACTACGAAGACCGGCATGTGTTTCGCGATCGTCTTCCCGACAACTTTTCCGTTCTGCCGGTGAGTGTCCGGCCGCGCGCGGCCCGATTGCTGTTCCAACAGATCGGCTTGCCGGCGCTGGCGGCAGGATGGGGCGCCGATGTCGTGCATTCTCCCTCGTTCATCATGCCGTGGTATCGCGGGAGCCGGCGCCACGTCCTCACGGTCTACGACATGACCTCGTTTTCGTTGCCGGACTGCCATATTCCACTGCGCCGCAGCGCCTTGTATCGCGCTGCCGTCCTGCACAGCATTCGTCATGCCGATCTCGTCACGGTTCCCTCCTACTCGACGCAGGAAGACATCCTGGCTTTGGCGCCCCAGGTCTCACGAAATCGAATCCGGGTCATATCTCCCGGTATCGGTGAGGAATTTCATCCTTCGCGTCACCCCATCGAGCGAGAGTCGCCGGCTGGTGTTCGATTGCCTCCGTCCTATATTCTCTATGTCGGCACGATTGAGCCGCGTAAGAACTTGATCCGGCTGGTTGAATGTTACCGCCGGCTCATCGCGACGGATCACCTCGCCGAGCATCTGGTTCTGGTGGGTCAGTTGGGCTGGGGCTATGAGAGCTTGCTCGCCCAACTTGAGTCTGCGGAATTGCGGGGCAGGGTGCATCTGACCGGCTACGTCTCTCAACAAGACCTGCCGGCGATCTATCGAGGGGCCCGGCTCTTCGTGTATCCGTCTTTGCAGGAGGGATTTGGATTTCCACCCCTTGAAGCCATGGCCTGCGGGGTGCCGACCATCAGCTCACAGTCATCCTCCCTGACCGAAAACCTGCAAGGCGCGGCCGAATTGGTTCCGCCCGACGATGCGGAGGCGCTGACCGACGCGATGAGGCGGCTGCTGTGGGACGAGTCGCTGCGCGCCAAGCGCCGGGAACAAGGCCTGGCGCGAGCCGCCCTGTTCTCCTGGAGAAGCGCCGCGGAACACACCAAGCTGTGCTATGTTTCCGCGACGGCGGGGGAGCGGCCGGGGAAGGCATCATGATCAGCGCAGGCACCCCATCCGATGTCCGCACAACCGAGACGCGGCCGCCGATCCCCTCGATCCCGCTCTCGATCGTCATCGCCACGACGAAGCCGTGGCCTGAGGTTCGCGGGTGTTTGGATTCGCTTCACAGCCAGGCGCGATTCGCAGGGGCCGAGATCATCGTGGCGGACGGGCATGGCCGGGGACTCGCCGAGGATGGGGACGCGTCGTATCCGGACGTCGTATGGCTCAAGAAACCGCACGCCTCCGTGTTTGTCCTCAGGGGACTGGCGATGGCGCGGGCCCGCGGAGCGCTCGTGGCCGTGACGGAAGACCACTGCCGGGTGGCGCCGGACTGGTGTGAGCGAATCATCAAGGCCCACGCGCAACATCCCGAGGCGGCCGCCATCGGCGGCGCGGTGGAAAACGGCGCGACGGAGCGTCTCATCGACTGGGCCAATTTCCTGCTGGTCTTCGCTCCATTTGTCTTGCCGATCGAGAGCGGGCCGAGCGAGCGAATCTGCCTTCAGGCGAACATCTCGTACAAGCGGCATGTCTTACCACAGGACATGCCCGAACTCGGCATGATGGAGATGCTGTTCAATCAGCGCCTCCACGCGCAGGGAGACACGCTGATCGCGGACGACAGGCTTCTGGTCTACCATGTCCAGTCATGGGGGTTCTTCGGCACGTTCGCGGCCCATTTCCATAACGGGCGATCCATTGCCGGATTTCGCCTCCCGACCATGGGGTGGCCGGAACGTGTCCTGCGTCTCGGGGGGTGCCCGCTTCTGCCGCCGGTGCTGCTGTGGCGCACGCTCCGGCCCATTTGGAAAAAGCGGCGCCTCTATATTCGCACGCTGGCTTGCCTGCATCTCCTGGCTTGTGTAGTCTGCTGTCATGCCGCCGGGGAATTCATCGGCTATCTGGCAGGCCCGGGTGAAAGCCCGCAGCGATTGGCATAGAGCGTTGCCGGCCGTGGAATTCCATCGAAGCAGAACACCCCTCACACATCAGGAACGTGTACGGTGAGCGCTCTCTCCTCACAGCCCGGTCGCCATCTGCTTGACGGCAGCATTCGCGTGTTGCTCGCCGAAGCTCTGTTTCCACTCACCGCTCTAATGACCGCCGCAATCCTGACCCGCCGGCTTGGACCCGAGGGCTACGGTTTGCTCGTTCTCACCGCGACGCTGGTCGCGTGGGTCGAATGGACCATCAACTCCATGTTCTCGCGCGCGATCATTACCTTCGTCGGACAAGCGAAAGACTGGCGGCCGGTCGGCTCGAACCTGGTCCGGCTGCACTTGGCGATAAGCGGCCTGGCCATGGTCGCGGTGTGGCTCCTTGCCG
>JBOHOS010000522.1:0-3093 GCA_050731295.1 Nitrospiraceae bacterium
TGACCCAATCCAGTGCGACCGATCGCTCGGCTAATCCATTGATCGCATAGAACAGATCAACGTCCCAGCTCACTCGCTCTGTCTCCTAGTGAAGTCGTGTTATCTAGCACAGCTCCCGCCGGTTCACAACGCTTAGCCGAGTGTACTGTCTATGCGGGCGCACGTAGCGGATGACTGGCTGTTGGCTGTCCAGGGCTATTTTAGATAGGCATGACGATCCGCAGTTCATTGAGTCCGAAAGTGAATTCTGACGGTCAGTTCTCCATCCACGGGTTCATCGCCCCTCATCTGCGGATCGAACTTCCATTTCTTCAGCGCGGTCAGTCCGGCGCTGGTCAACTCGCGGTGCTTGGCCGGTTCCAGAATGACCACCGTGAATTGCGCGTCCTTCGCGATGAGGAAACGCGCCTTCATCCAATCATCCAGATCCTGTCCGTCGAGCGACGGCGGGACCTTGGGCCAGGGCGTGTAGGTCGGTACCGGCCCCAATTGCTGATCCTTGTTGAGGGGAAGTCCATGAACATGGACTTCTGGCAACTCGATCACATCCTCGTCATGATCCGACTGATGGGTAGCCCGATCGCCTTCCACGCCGGCCGCGAACGCCGGCCACAGCCACACTGCAACAGCAATAAGCCCCATCAAGTTGCGAATGCCGTTCATAAGTCTCATCATTTTTTTCCGTCCCGCTTACCAAAGCAATATAGATCTAAGCCGACTCTGGATTTAGGGACGCTCAAAATGGCCGTCCATCACACCCGCCCTCCCCAATCGCGCCAAGACGCGATCCTTCCCGTAGCGAGGCCGCAGCGACGTATCGTATCTCACCCGCCCTGCCCCGAGCCAGCCGAGACCGGCTCTTTTCCCAGGTGGGATATATTGAGGATGTTGGCGAGACGAGAACGAAGCTCGGGAAATGGCGTGTCCCACGGGGAATAAAGTCTGTTCTGACAGACTTGGGGTGGGCGGGTGAAATAGCGCCTGGGACTGGCTGGGTGAAATAGGCCATTTTCAGCATCCCGCTAGAAAATCCACTGCCCTCGGAAGAAGAACGACCGCGGCATCCCGGCGTGCGCAATGCCCAATCCGATGCTGCCTTCACCCCGGTTATAGAAATATTGCTCATTAAACAGATTGATCATATCGAATCCCACCAAGAATTTCTGTTTGTTCGGCAATGGGAAGACATGTGTGACGGACAGATTGTACACAGTATAGGGATCTTCGTGTATGGAATTTGTCTTGCCTCCCTCGTCTGCTGTCCGCAAACCGGACCCATACAGCATCTGCCCGGTGACGGTCGTCCGTTCCAGAATCCTATAGCTCAGGACGGCAGAGCTCGTCACGAACTGCGAGTGATCGCAAAAGACGCCTCCCCTCGAATTGATGTCGTCAATCTCGGCCTGTTCCAGCAGGAAGTGTCCCGATTGAAGGCCGTATCCTTTACACTGACCCCACGCCACATTTGCCCGGCCGAACAATTTGTCGGTCATCTGGACCTTCAGCGCGCCATCGATGCCGCGCTGCCAGCCCCGCTCGAACGCAAAATAGTTCAGGAGCGGCGTCGTGCCGAATTGGCCGGCATCTCCCTCAAAGCGGTTGAGCTTGTAGTACGCCGTCAATTCCAACGTGGCTTTCTTGGTGAGCGCATGATAGCTGCCGACCTCGAAGTAATGAGAACGCTCGGCTCTCGTCTTATTGTTGGTCAGATTTTCCGGCTCCGCCGTCGTGCCGATGGTGTTCAACTTGGCGAAGGAGATCGCTTCCAAGTTCGGAGGCGTAAACATCCTGCCGTAAAACGCGTGAAACACGTTGGCCTGATTTGCCTTATACGTGGCGCCGATTCTCGGGCTGACCTGCCCTTCGTTGTACTGGTACTGAATGATGTCGGCCCGCACGCCCAGATTGAACGTCCAGCGATCGTTCGGCGTCCACTGATCCTGTACCCAGAACTCTTCCCGGTACCCTATGAGGCGGTTATCCGCATCACGTGATACCACGCCTCCGGTGGGATCGCCCGTCCCCGCGTCCCGGTCAAAGGCAAAGAGACGCGTCTTGTTGACGGCCTGAGTTCGATCGACCTGGAAGCCGGCCTTGAGCAGGTGTCGTTTGTTCAGAACATGGGTATAGTCAAGCCGAACGCCGCCCGAATAGGCATTGCGGTCCTGGTCGGCCGCGGAGAACGGCTCCCCGACTTCCGGCGTGTACGTGAGCACGTTGAACGGATCCGTCTTGAAGATCGCTCTCGTGTGGCGAAAATACCCGGCCAAACTGAAAAATTGGTTGGCGGTCAGGTCATGACGCCAGACCATATGCCCATACTGGTTGTTCTCTTTCTGAAATTCATCGATCGCTTGTGACGCCACCGGATTGAAGGCGGGGTTTTGCACCTGGAGCAAGGTCAGAACATCAGCGTTGGCCTCCAGGCCGGGATTCGTCGGAATCTGATACTTCGCGACCGAGTTCAGAAATAACCACGTGAAGTTATTGCGATTGTCATGTTGATAGTCGCCTCTCAGATACGTCTGGTTTCGTTCGCTTTGATTGTGAAAGCTCGATTTCCCCAGTGTCGGCGGCTCGATCCCTCGATTCGTCGAGATGTGGCTGTTGAGGACGTAGTACCTGAACTTCGCGCCGATGGTTCCTCCGTATTCAAAGGAAGGATTCAACGTTTCATTCGATCCCCCGAACAGTTGCACCGACCCGAAGCCGGGTTTCGTGCCGCTCTTGCTCGTGATATCGATCACGGCTGCAGTCCGGTTACCGTACTGCGCTTCCATGCCTCCCAGGATGATATCGGCTCGTTCCCATGCCCGGGGGGTCACGACATCGGAAAACGTCGAGGTGACCGTGTCCGGAATCGGGACACCATCGATCCGAAACTGTAGGTTGGCGTGATCCTGGCGGATATGAACTTGTTTCAGCGCGCCATGCGCCGCGCTCGGAATGGTGACGAGGACGTCCTCCAGATTGACGTTGTTGCCCCGCGGCAAGGCTTCGATGTCCTTCCGACTGACCGAGTAGGTTTCACTGGACGCCTTGTATTGGATCGGCGGCAACGCTGAGACGACTTCCAACGCGATCTCTTGAGTG
>JBOHOS010000523.1:0-4232 GCA_050731295.1 Nitrospiraceae bacterium
CAACGGGTCCGGCAAGAGCACGCTGTTGCGGATCATCGGGGGGGCGGACAAGGACTATCTTGGCGAGATCACGATGTCGAAAGGCTATACGGTCGGCCTGCTGGAGCAAGAACCGCAACTCGACAAGGCCAAGACGGTCAAGGAAATCGTCGAGGAAGGGCGGCAGGAGGTCGTGGCCCTGCTGCGAGAATACGAGGCGGTGAGCAACAAGCTCGGCGAAAATATCACGCCGGATGAGATGGAAAAGCTGCTGGAGAAGCAAAGCCGCCTGCAAGAACAGATCGAGGCCGCCAACGGATGGGAATTGGAAAATGAGCTTGAGGTGGCCATGGATGCCCTGCGCTGCCCGCCTCCTGAGACGACCATCGACGTCCTGTCCGGGGGAGAACGGCGTCGCGTGGCGCTCTGTCGCCTATTGATTCAGGAACCCGACATTCTGCTGCTGGACGAGCCGACCAACCACCTCGACGCGGAATCGGTCCAGTGGCTCGAGCAGCACCTGCAGCAATACAAGGGCACCGTGATCGCCGTGACGCACGATCGCTACTTTCTTGACAATGTCGCCGGCTGGATTCTGGAACTGGATCGAGGACAGGGCATTCCCTTTCAAGGCAATTATTCATCGTGGTTGGAGCAGAAGCAGGCGCGATTGGAGAAAGAAGAAAAGGCGGAATCGAAACGGCGCAAGACACTGGAGCGGGAGCTGGAATGGATTCGCATGTCCCCCAAGGGCCGCCATGCGAAGGGCAAGGCCCGCATCACGCGATACGAGCAATTGCTCGGCGATGAACAGGACAAGACGGCGGACGACTTGGAAATCTATATCCCGCCCGGACCGCGGCTCGGGGACATCGTGGTGGACGCCAAGGACGTCACCAAGGCATATGGCGACAAGGTGCTGTTCGAAAATCTGAATTTCAGCTTGCCTCGCGGCGGGATCGTCGGCGTCATCGGTCCCAATGGTGCGGGGAAAACGACGCTGTTCAAAATGATTGTCGGCAAGGTGCAACAGGATGGCGGGTCATTCAAGGTCGGCGACACGGTGGCGCTGGGCTATGTAGACCAGGACCGCACGCTGGACGGGAATAAAACGGTCTGGGAACTCATCGCGGATGGCAAGGATACGATAAAGTTAGGCAAGACGGAAACTAATTCGCGGGCGTACTGCGGGCGATTCAACTTCGGCGGCTCCGAGCAACAGAAAAAAGTGAAAGATCTATCGGGCGGCGAGCGCAATCGCGTACATCTGGCGCGTATGCTGAAAGAAGGCGCGAATTTGATTCTTCTGGACGAGCCGACCAACGATCTCGATGTGAATACCCTGCGCGCGCTGGAAGAAGGACTGGAGCGATTCGGCGGCTGTTGCATGGTCAGTAGTCACGACCGCTGGTTCTTGGATCGCATCGCCACGCACATTCTGGCGTTCGAGGGGGACAGCAAGGTCGTCTGGTTCGACGGCAACTACAGCGAGTACGAAGCCGACCGCAAGAAGCGGCTCGGCAAGGAAGCCGACCAGCCGCACAGAATACGCTATCGGAAGTTGACGAGGAGCTAAACTCACGGCAGAGCGAGGGGCCGAGCATGCGCGTACCTGTCACGGTTGTAAGCATTCATCCCGACGCGTAGATGCCGATGGGATGAAAAATAATGACCATGAAAAGTATGCGCGCCATCACCTGACAGGGTATTGTCCCGATCTGCGGGAGACCGCCGACGTCACCGGATGGAGAGGAGAGTAGTCAATGTAGGAACGACCAAAACAAAATAGAGGTTTGTTACATGGCGCCTACAGCGTGGCTTGCCGTTTCGCCATCACGACTCCCTTCTGGTTTCGCCGGATAATTTCATCGGTCAGTGAGCCGCAGTTGAGGCAGCGCCAGACGTAGGCCTCGTCCAGTTCGTCCGCCATCCACTCCTTCACCACCAATCCGCGGCATTTCCAGCATTCCATGGTGTTGCCTCCTGTTTGGAGTGAATTCGAGGTCACAATCTTTCAATGCAACGGTAGCGAGAGAAGATGAAAGAATGATTAGAAAAAGATTAGAATTTTCTAATAGTGTCGGAAAACTGCGACTGCCTGGATACGCAATGCTTTACTCTTTCGCGAGGTTGCGTTAAAAAGAGCGGCTGCTTAAGGCAAGGAGCTGTTCCAGTCCGACGGAGGATGATATGCGACTCACGCTGCAACCAGACGAGTGCGAAATACTGACGTGGGCGTTGAGCGGCGCAATTTCGGATCTGGGGGCTGAAATCGGGATGATTTCAAGAATCGAAAACAAATTCTGATGACTATTCTCAATCGACTTCGATGAAGCGGTCGTCAGGCGGGTGACAAGCGCATCGTTCAAGAAGTAGTATAGTAACAGACTTTTATCTTCTATTGATTCAAAATCAGGGGCGGGAACAGAGAATCATGGCCAGGGATATCTCCTCAAAAATCGTGCGGCGGGTTGTCACCATCGACGAGAATAAGTCCGTGTTAGAGGTCGCGGCCTTAATGACCGAAGAATTCATCGGTTCAGTGGTCGTGACCAGCGACTCGAAGATAACCGGAATTTTTACCGAGCGGGACCTTATGATGAAGGTGGTGGGGAAACGGAAAGACCCGGAAACGGTCAAGATAAAGGATTCGATATCAAAAGACTTGATCAAGGTCAGTCCGAAGGATACCGCCAGTTATTGTCTGAACCTCATGAAGGAACATCGATGCCGGCACCTGTTGGTCTTCGATGATGAGGAATTCGTCGGCATCGTCTCGCTGCGTGACATGGTGGCGCTGATGATAGATGAGAAGGAAGAGCTGATCGGCCACCTCGAAAAGTACATCACTTCATGAACGCCTTATGATCAGCGGTCTTACCGTGCCGATTGCAGCGTTGGCTCTTGCGAACTCTTGCAGCAAAGCAGGGTTGACGTCTTATAATGATGATATGGGCGCATAACTTTGTAGTCCTTAGGCAGCAGTCATGGCTCACGACGAACAGGCTCCATCTCACCCCACCGAGGAAGCGAAAACCATCCTGATCGTTGACGATGAAGCGAAGATGCGGCAGATTCTCCGCGTCGGGCTCACTCCACATGGCTTCAACATTCTCGATGCCGAGAACGGTCTGGAGGCTCTCTGCATGTGCAAAGAGCACCAGGGTCCGATTCACCTGCTGTTGGCCGATGTAATCATGCCGGAAATGAATGGATTAGAACTGGCGCCGCGCGTCAAGGCGTTGCGTCCGGAAGTGCAAGTCATCCTGATGTCCGGCCATAAAGACGACCAAATTTTGCTGCATGCGTCACTGAATCCCAATACGCCGTTTTTTCACAAACCGTTCACGTTGGAAGCGCTCGTTCGCACCATACGAGATGTACTGAAGATTCCTGACTAGGAATGGATGGTTACCCTTCTAACCAGGACAGCTTGGAAGATCTAGGGCACTTTGTCCGCGTCATTTCATCCACATCACGCTGATCGAACTTACCCCCCGTCGAATGAACTTGTGCAAGCCCTCGTTTTGTAGATGCTCCTCGAAAATTTCTGAATCATTTCGTCCCTGGTATTTGCCTTGCTACACTATTCCGCTTTTAAGACAAACAAGGAGATTGAGCATGGTGTCACTGTGCGGGCGTCTTGTTCTCGTGGCGAGTCTTCTTACGGTGGGCTCAGCAGGAGCAGGTCTGGCTCAGGCTCAGGAATCCGCTGAAGCGTTGAGCGCCCAGTCCCTGCAAGAATGTGACTCGGGACGGCGGGCGAAGGAACGGCATGTTCGTCTCGCGCATTTTGAGAATAGCCAATCTCTCGCGGAACAGGCGGTCGCCCTCAACGATCAACTTGCGGATGCGCACTTCGCCCTGTTCTGCAGTCTAGGCGAACAGCTCCGTATCGATGGGGAAACCATGACTTCGGTCTTTGGGGTTCGCCGTGTCATGAAGGAGTTGGATCGGACGCTCGAATTGAACCCGGATCATATGGACGCCCTCTCCTCCAAAGGCACCTTCTTGGTGCGGTTACCCGCTCTGTTCGGAGGAGATGAGCAGAAGGGCGAGCACATGTTGCGGCGCGTCATTGAGCGCGAACCGAAGGCAATCAATGCTCGACTGACTCTCGCCAAGACCTATGCGGGGCGTGGGAACCGAGACCACGCGATCACCCTCGCTAAGGAGGCTCTCGACCTTGCGCAGGCCGAAGGCCGCATGGATTTGATCCCTGAGGCGAAGGCGACCTTCCTAGAGTTGCAGCC
>JBOHOS010000524.1:0-2312 GCA_050731295.1 Nitrospiraceae bacterium
GTGGAGAGCTCTGGGGCGGAGGCAATCGCTTTCTCGAATTGTCCTGTATTGATGCCACTGCTGATGATCAGCTTCCGCCAGCATAAATGCAATCCGAGGAGCTGGCGTCGGCGTACTGAACGCGGCCAACACGACTAACAAGGGCATGAAATGCATGTTGTACAAGAACGTTTCTTCCATCCATCGCCTATAGGAAGCATCCGCTCACGTTCCCCTGCGGCCGGTCCGTCGCGTCCCGCGGCACCGCTTCTTGACTAGGGAAGAGGGTCCGGATAGTAGTGGTGGGTACGAAAGGAGGCTCATGCCGTCGTTTATACCCCTCCCGACCGCAAAAGCCGGCTTGATCCGTCAATTATCCCGGCATAAGAAAGTGCGGGACATCGAACGAGCCTTCTTGATGGAAGGCGTCACGTCGATTCGAGATCTGTTACAGACGCATGCATCCGCGATCGTAGCCATTGTCGTCAGAACTACGTTTATCGAGCAGGTCGACCCGGCTTTCCGGCAGGCATTAGCGGAATCCGCCATTCCGGTGTACATGTGTCGAGATATGATCTTTAACCAATTGTCCGACCTGACCACATCTCCCGGCATCCTCGCCGTCGTTCGGCAACCGGTCTGGGATCAGGCTGCTGTGTTGAACCGACCAGTGGTGCTCGGGTTCTACGGTGAATGCCTGCAGGATCCGGCGAACGTCGGCGCGATCATACGGACGGCGTTGGCATTTGATCTGGACGCCGTATGGCTATCGGTTGACTCTGCCGATGTCTTTAACCCCAAAGTCGTGCGGTCCACTTCCGGCGCGCTGATGCAACTCCCCGTCTTTGCAGTGCGACATATATCGGATTTCAGGCGACACCGCTGCACGATTTTCGCGTCCGAACCGCCTGGAACAACCAGCTGCCCCATCCGTGAGATCGGGATCATCCCCGCACGAACGATGATCGCCTTAGGTAATGAAAGCCGTGGCTTATCCGACGACACGCTGAAAGCCGCTGCGCTCCGATTCCATATTCCTACGAGCGCCGGGGTCGAATCCCTCAACGTGGCCGCCTCAGCCGCCATCGCCGTCTTTCACTTTCGAGACTTGCCGCGTAAAGATGGGCTTGAAGATTTTCCTTGTTCTACGCCCGTGAAGCGGCGCTGAGAGTGTTCTGGTTGCGTGATGCCGCTCATGCTGCGTATCAACGCTCATCCACGCTTCCCCTATCGGACCGCGTCCCTGCGGTCGCTTCGTCAAACGGGCGAAACACAAACAATCGACTTAAGGTGTAGTTAAACCCCGTCCCAGCAAAAATTCCGATGAAGAACGCGAGCAGGTGATGCTGGGCCATCACCGCAACATGATCGGTCAAGAGTTTATAACTTCCCCAATTAACGACAAAACCTATACACGCGGATGTCAAAAAAGTCAGCCATTGCTTCGCGGGTCTGCTCTGGCGCCCGCCCACGAAAGTAAACCATCGGTTCAAAAACCAGTTCCATGAGGCGGCCGCCACGAAACTTGCGGCGCGAGCGACTTGATGGTCGATGAGCAACACATACGTCAAGATCACATAGCAGACCAGATCAATTATGACCCCGGACGCCCCTACGGCGAGGAATTGAATCATCTCTGCGGTCTGCGGAAAACGGAAGCGATACAATCGTCTGAGGTGCCGCAAATACAACGCTTGCTGCGCGAGCGTGAGCTTGCTCTGGCCTCTTGTCCGCTCAACAAACGAGATGGGAATTTCAATAACCCGACGGCAATGGGCCTTCACGAGGATCTCCAGTCCGATCTTGTATCCGACCGGTGAGAGTTCGGAAGCTTCATGGAGAATACGGCGGGGAAACCCAAAATAGCCCGCCATGGGGTCCTTCAGATCTGTGAGCCCTCTTGCCAAAACAGTGGCCGCCTTCGAGTTGACCCATCGAAGAAATCCCCAGCGCGCATCGGTGCTCCCGCCCTGGACATAACGCGATCCGACGACAAAATCGGCCCCTCCCTGAAGCGATTTCACCATGACCGATATTTTCACTGGCGGATGCGAGAGATCAGCATCCATCACAATAATGTAATCGTTCTTCGATTCTTTGATGCCATGCAGCACGGCAGTCGCAAGTCCGCGTGCATGTCGCCGGATAATCAATCGAACCGGATGGCGCTGACTAATTTCTTTGCACACCCGGTCCGTCCCGTCTTGCGAGTTATCGACTACGATGACTATTTCCGTCTCAATGCCGACACCCGACACTACGGAAGAAATCCGGCCGACAAGTTCCGGTAAATTCTCGGCTTCATGGTAAGTTGGAACAATGATGCTCAGCGC
>JBOHOS010000525.1:0-2706 GCA_050731295.1 Nitrospiraceae bacterium
GTCCAAGACGTTCAATATGACCGGTTGGCGGATCGGCTTTGCCGTGGGGAATCGACAGGTGCTCGCCGGATTGGGCAAGGTGAAAAGCAATCTGGATTCAGGCGTCTTCCAAGCCGTGCAGGAGGCCGGCATGGTGGCTCTTGCGTTGGAGGACCACGTCACGGATGGGCTGCGGAAGATCTACCAGGCGCGGCGGGACCTGCTGATTCCGGGGCTGAAAAAGCTGGGCCTCGAGGTCGATCCGCCGCCGGCCGCCTTTTATGTCTGGATCGCGGTCCCGAAAGGCTACACCTCGACATCCTTCACCGCTCACCTCTTGGAAAAAGCCGGCATTGTCACGGCGCCGGGGAACGGCTTCGGCCAACCCGGTGAGGGATATATCCGTATGACGTTAACCACTCCAAAGGAGAGATTAGGAGAGGCGGTCGAGCGGATTCAGAAAGTAGGATTTTAGATAGAGTCAGACCACCCCACCCTAAGAAATGATCCGCTCAGGGGAACGGAAATAGAAGGGAAGGAATGAGCAGAGAAAATACGTACATCGGGTTCGGATCGAATCAGGGGGACCGGTTCGATTTTTGTGATCGGGCCATAACCTTGCTCGGACTCTTGCCCCATTCTCAAGTGATGGCAGTCTCCTCGCTGTATGAAACAGAGCCCATCGTCGATGCGAGAACGAATCCGGGCATGGAGTGGTTTCTGAATGGCGTCGTCAGCTTAGACACGGATTTGGCGCCGCGGAGCTTGCTGGAGGTGTGCCGTGAAATCGAGCAGGCGCTGGGCCGAGACCCTGAGCGGCACGATGGGCCACGCACGCTCGATCTGGACATTCTTTTTTATGGCTCTCGCGTCATTCACGAAGAAGGGCTCATTCTTCCTCATCCTCGAATGCATCTCAGGCGGTTCGTGCTGGTCCCAATGGTCGAGCTGAATCCCTCCTGGCATCACCCTGTTTTGGAACGGACCCTGCAGGACCTTCTTGATTCTCTCGCCGATCCCGCGCAGGTCCGCCGTCTGGACTCCCCTCCCCACTCACGATACGGTGTTCGTTCCGCCTGCTCCGCCCCGCCCACTCCAAACTAATGAACATCATTCGAACGGTGCAAGGCGTTTCATCGTGGAGCCGGACGCTCCACCGCGAAGGCGTCATCATCGGCTTGGTTCCCACCATGGGGGCCCTCCACGACGGACATCGGGCTTTAATGAGAGCGGCACGCGTGTCCTGCGATGCCGTCGCGGTGAGCCTGTTCGTGAACCCCCGGCAATTTGGACTCGGTGAAGATTTGGCTCGTTACCCAAGGCCATTTCGATCAGATGCCGCCGTCTGCCGGGACGAGGGGGTGGATGTTCTCTTTGCACCCAGCCGGGAGACGATGTATCCGCCTGGGTTTCAAACCTCCGTGTCGGTGCAACAACTGTCGCAACGATGGGAAGGGGCGCATCGCCCCACGCATTTTGAAGGCGTCGCGACCATTGTCGCCAAATTACTCAGTCTGGTCCGACCTGAGAAGGCATTCTTCGGCCAAAAAGACTTTCAACAGGCGGCTGTGATCAGACAATTAGTCGAGGATCTCAACCTGGGCCTCCAGGTTGTGGTCCGTCCCACGGTGCGAGAACCGGATGGTCTCGCCATGAGCTCGCGCAATGCCTATCTCACCCCGACTCAACGGCGTGCCGCGCCGATCCTATACCACGCGCTTCGAGCAGGGGAAACGGCTCTGAAAGACGGCCTCCGATCAGGCGCCCGGGTACAGGCTGTTATGTTGAAGCGGCTCTCCATGGAGGCAAGGATTCGCATTGATTACCTCTCGGTATGCGATCCGGTGACGCTCGAACCGCTCCGCCGCATCACACGCAAGGCCGTCTTGCTCGGCGCCATTCGGGTCGGCCGCATCCGCCTCATCGATAATCTGCTGGTACAGGCGTGAGAAGGAGGCACGACGGAGCGTTTCAACAGTCAGGCTTTTATGGGTCTGGCGAGAGGAGGCTTATAAGTTTTGACGTTTGCATCGCTCGCTAACAGGTCGCGCACGAACCGGCTGAGGTGCTGTTTCTGTTTCGGGTCCAATCCCAAAAATTGCAGCCCTAATGCGTCGGAATAGACGGAGCGCACGACGACGGTTTGAACGGTAATTGCCCGCTCGCCATCGGTCGGCTGAAGCTGCAGATGAAGGAACGCCCCCGCTAACAATGATATCTCAGTCCTCAACCGGCAGCCGCCGATGGAGAGATCGGTGACGACCTCATTCTCTTGTGAGGGCCTGCCGACAATCGTCGCGCGAACCTGCGTGGGCAGACGATCATACTGGCGTCGGTCGTGCTTCCAACAGCGCGGGGCCAGTGAAAACCGGTGAAAGCGATAGGTGCAGAGCTGGCAGCGAAACGGGCACAGCCGCATGAGGCTGGAAAGCAATTCCAGAGCACCGACCCGGCGCACTCGTCGCACGGCGGCGGAACCACACCATGGGCATTTCGGCATTATCAATCCTCTGCGGAGTAGGTATGTACACTAAACCATGGGGCCTTGAGCCGTCAAGATCGGCTCGAGCACGGCCGGCGAATAATGGGGCGGCTTCACCCATTTTCCATCCGCACGTTTGTGGCCTTCTCTACTCCATACCTTGGCACGCTTGGATCTTCCAGAACCTGAAGGGCAATTTGTGACCAGGTCTCGAGTTCGTCAGGCTTCGATTTTAGGCTCTCTAC
>JBOHOS010000526.1:0-1552 GCA_050731295.1 Nitrospiraceae bacterium
GCCAAGCAGTTGTTCGGCGCCGACCACGTCAATGTGCAGCCCCACTCGGGCTCGCAGGCCAATATGGCGGCGTATCTCTCGGTGCTGAAAGCCGGTGATGTCATTCTCGGCATGGACCTGTCCCAAGGCGGCCATCTGACGCACGGGAGCCGCGTCAATTTCTCCGGAATCCTGTTCCGATCCTATTTCTATGGCGTGAATCGTGAGACGGAGGCGCTGGACTACGAGGCGGTCCAGCGCATCGCGGAGGAATGCCGTCCCCGGATGATCGTCGTGGGCGCCAGCGCCTATGCGCGCACGTTGGATTTTCCGCAGTTTCAGGCCATCGCGAAGTCGGTCGGCGCCTATCTTCTGGTGGACATCGCGCATATCGCCGGACTGATTGCGGCAGGGCTGCATCCCAGTCCGATTCCCTATGCCGACTTTGTGACTACGACCACCCATAAAACCCTGCGCGGCCCGCGCGGCGGCATTGTCATGTGCAAGGCCGAGCACGCCAAAGCGGTCGATAAAGCGATTTTTCCCGGAATACAGGGCGGCCCCCTGATGCACGTGATCGCCGCGAAAGCAGTGGCGCTCAACGAGGCGCTTTCGCCGGCGTTCAAATCATATCAGCGGCAGGTCGTCGCCAACGCCCGCGCGCTCGCCTCCGGCCTTGCCGAGCGCGGCTACCGGATCGTGTCCGGCGGAACAGATACGCACTTGATGTTGGTCAATCTCAGCCCGAAGGGGCTCACCGGCAAAGATGCGGAGGCAGCGCTGGATAGGGCGGGGATTACGGTCAACAAGAATGCCGTGCCCTTTGATGAGAAGCCGCCGGCGGTGGCGGGCGGAATCCGCTTGGGAACGCCTCTCGTCTCGACGCGCGGCATGCGTGAAAAAGATATGGCCGAGATCGTCGGCCTGATCGACCGCGTGCTTCAGCGGCCGAACGACCGGCGCGCCCAAAGCGTCGTCCGCCGGGAAGCCAAGGCTCTGTGTAAACGGTTCCCGCTCTTTTATTCCTACGACGCGTCTCCCGCCTGAGGCTTCAGGTGAAATGTCCCTTCTGCGATGATGTAGAAGATAAGGTCGTCGATTCGCGGATGGCCAAGGAGGGACAGGTCATTCGACGACGCCGCGAATGTCTCGCGTGCAAACGCCGCTACACGACCTATGAGCGTGTCGAAGAAAGCCTGCCGATGGTCGCCAAAAAAGACGGCCGGCGGGAGCCGTTCGATCGTCAGAAAATTCTCTCCGGTCTGACAAAAGCGTGCGAAAAACGACCCATCAGCGTCTCGACGATCGAAGCGGTCACGGATCGGATCGAGAAACGGATTCAGGAGATGGGCGAGACCGAGATTCTCAGCCGGACGGTCGGGGAAGAAGTCATGAAAGAACTCCACCAGCTCGACCAGGTCGCCTATGTTCGGTTCGCCTCGGTCTACCGGGAGTTCAAGGACATCGAGCAGTTCATGGACGAACTGAAGGTGCTGGCCCGGGAACGACGGGAGAAATAGTGGCGCCCGCTCGTTCTCGTCTTCCACCCGTCGCGATCGCAGACGCATCACCC
>JBOHOS010000527.1:0-5270 GCA_050731295.1 Nitrospiraceae bacterium
GCCTTCGGCTTTCGAAAGTCGTAGAGGCGCAAGCTTCCTATGGTCTGCATCTTGGCGAGCCGCTGCTGCTTCAGTTCGTCGCGTGGCTGGTCAAAGGATCGATTCCAACCGGCTCTGACATCGTCCTGCATCCCGTCGCCTTCGCGGCATGGTTCGGATTGTTTGTCACGTCGCTGAACTTAATCCCGATCGGCCAGCTCGACGGCGGACACGTGGCCTATGCGCTCTGGGGCGGCCGGCAACGAACGGTGGCGCTGGCCGTTTTGCCCGTGCTCATGGTGCTGGGATTTGTGGGATGGCCGGGGTGGTTCCTGTGGGCGGGAATGGCCGGAGTCTTAGGGCTCGCCCATCCGCCGGTGTCGGACCCGGAAACGATCTTGGGACGAACCCGCATCTGGATCGGCTGGGCCGCATTGGCGATTTTCGTATTGACCTTCGCGCCGATTCCATTTTCGGTGCATTGACCGGCGGCGGAGATTCGAGGCCCGGCGAAGAAACGTGAGTTGTGGAAGAAAAACCTGCTACTCGGGTTTGATCGGCATCTGGCGGTAGATCTGCTCGAGACACTCCGGACACGTGCCGTGCGTGAAAGACGCTGCGGAGTGGTTCTGAATATACATTTCCAGCACATTCCAATTGCCCTGCTCGTCCCGAATCTTCTTACATGAGGCGCAGATCGGGATTAGTCCCTCCAAGGTTTTGATCTGTTCCCCCGCTCGCTTATATAGCAATACGACAAAGGTCGTCGTCCAGATCAGAAAGAGCGTCAGCGCTCGATTGAGAAGACCGATCCAAAACACGGTATCGGGATCGAGCGCAGATGCGGGCTCGGAGATAAAGAATCCGAGGATCGTCAGGGCGGTGCCCGCAAGGGCGGCCGCGGCCGTATATCGCCGGTTGGGAACCCAGAGTGAGATCAGCACCGGAACGATATAGAGCATGCCGACGGCGATTCCGATGGGGAGGTATAGTTGGAGCAGACACAGAACCGCGGCGACGAAAATGAGTCCGGACAACAATACGTAGTTGGCGCCATGAGCAGGTCCGAGCATACGAAAACTCTAGCAGAGATTGAAATCCGGTGTTCGTCGCAGGGTGTCGATCAAATCCATTTTTTGACCGATCTGTACATTTTTGGCGCTGTACATTTTTGTGTGCTTGTTCTTCGTGCCTCCGAACGGTGGAACGGCGCCGTGTCGTGCTTGTTGCAGAGCGGGTGAAACGACCGACCCGGATCGATGGTCTCATTGAAGACGGAGTGGTGCCCGATGAGCATCTCATGGTTTGACACGGTCAGCGAGATCGGCGAGCGCCCATGGAAGACGGTCTCTGCGTGGCAAGCGGGTGTGGCGTCGTTGGGCTTGGCGTGGCTGCTGTACCTCCTGAAAACCGACGGGGACGGATTTATTTTTCTCGATTACGTGAACCTGGCCTTTCACGAGGCCGGTCATCCGATTTTCGGTGTAGCGGGAGAGACGTGGGGTCTGTATGGCGGCACCATCGGGCAGTTGGTGTTTCCCGTTGTGACGGCGGCGACCTTTTGGATGCAGAGAGAGCCGGTGAGTGTCGCCGTCGCCGGGGTCTGGTTCTTTGAGAATTTTCTGAACATTGCACGCTACATGGCGGATGCCCGCGCGCAAGTTCTCCCTCTGGTCGGCGGTGGTGAACATGACTGGACGAACATCTTCAGCCGGTGGGGTGTCCTGTCTTCCGATGTCACCATCGCTCATGCCGTCGTGACGGTTGGATGGCTGGGAATGCTGTCCGCATGGATCTGGTTGGGCCGGCGATGGTTGAAATCGGCCGAGTCGTGAGCTCCATCCGATGGTCTACCTCATCATCTGCGCGTCCGCCTTTCTGACCTCGGCCTTGACGTTGTTCTCGGGATTTGGGCTCGGCACGCTGCTGCTCCCCGTCTTTTCGCTCTTCTTCCCCGTCCAGTTCACCTTCTCAATAATTTCTTCAAGCTCGCGCTCCTTGGGAAGCATGCCGACCGGGCCGTCGTCCTGCGGTTCGGCCTTCCGGCTCTGGCGGCTGCGTTCTTTGGCGCAGAGGCGCTTGTGTGGATGTCCGAGTTCCCACCGCTGCTGAGCTATGAGGCGTTTGGGCGGGAGTTTCGGGTGATGCCGGTCAACCTGGCCGTCGCCTGCTGATGGTCGTCCGGGAAAAGATGGATTTGATTCAGGCTCATGGAAGGATGGGCGCCATCTAGCATGCGCCCATAGGTGAGTCAAAGCCGGTTTCAGCTCCCGTCTTTCGACGTCGCTCCCATAGATGACAGCTCCTCCAGTGCCAGCATCAGGGCCTGGGTGCCGCACCGGCCGTGTCCGTGCGCCCGCACCGACAGATACAGTTGGTGCACGAGCGCGAGACCCGGCAGCGACAGTCCCAGGCGCGCGGCTTCGGCCAGCGCGATGCTCATGTCTTTGATGAAATGATCAACGAAGAACCCCGGCTCGAAGTCCCGTTTGAGGATGCGAGGCGCAAGGTGGTCGAGGCTCCAGCAGGCCGCCGCGCCTCCGCTGATGGAACGGAGCATGGTCTCCACCTGCAAGCCGGCCTTGTGCCCATACAGCAAGCTTTCACACACGCCGATCATGGTTCCGGCGATGACAATCTGATTGCACAGCTTGGTGTGTTGTCCCGAGCCGGGTCCTCCCTGATACAGAATTTTCTTTCCCAAGCAGTCGAAGAGCGGCATGAGTTCCTCGACGACGGCCTCGTCGCCTCCGATCATGATCGATAAGGCGCCCTCGCGCGCGCCGACATCGCCTCCCGACACCGGCGCATCGACCGCGCGCATGCCCTTTGCGCCGGCGGCTGCATAAATGTCCCGGGCCAAGGCCGGCTCGGTCGACGTCATGTCTACTAAAAGGCTGCCGGGTTTCGCTCCTGCCAGCACGCCGTGAGTAGAAAAATAGACCTCCCTCACCTCGTGAGGAAATCCCACCATGGTGAACACAATGGATGAGTGCTCGGCGACCGCTCGCGGGGACGCTCCCCATTCTGCGCCTTGCTGCAAGAGCGGCTGCGCCTTGTCCGGTGTGCGTGTATGGAGAACAAGCCGATATCCTTTGGCGATCAGCCTTTCACACATCGCTCGGCCCATGACACCGGTTCCAATCCAACCCACGCGCGGGCTCCTCGGAACCGGCGCCTGCCGTGAATCCTCATCCGGATGGCGCATTCCTATTCTCCCAAGCGCGTAATCGTCTTTGCGATGGCCTGCACGGCTGGCTGTTGATCCTTTGAGAGAAGGCGGCCGTCCAAGCTGCGAAACTGTCCGAAGCGGCTGGGAATCTGAATCTCGGCCTGAACCATGATCTTGTCTCCATCGGCGACTTCGGGGTAGAGCACGACCGGCCGTCCGCACACGCCGAGAACCGCGACCTCGAGCAGATCGCCGGAGCCGTTCGTGTCTTCCAGCGTGAAGGTGTAGGCGCCGTAGCAGGCGGTGCCCGACGGGAGAAAATAAGGGTCGAGCGTGCGCACGCGTCCGACGATGCCCTGTATGGCGACGGCACGGAGATGATACGCGTCGGGATCGGCCATGATCGCGCTCACCTCCGTCGGCTCATCGGCGTGCGCAAACATAGCCCAACCGACCAGCACGGCAAGAATAAGCCATCTCCAACGCATTGGACTCCTTGGCACGGCGAGGCCCGCGTCATTTTATCACTATTGTCGCTTTCTCCTGCCATGGGATACGGCTATAATGCGCGCCTCAGAGACGCCGTGGCTTCACACTTCATCTGAGTGTCCGAACCGCCGATGCGTGCCGGCCGGCGCGAGAGATTTCACCGCGGCGTTGTGAACCTGGAAAGAAGCGAAGCATGAGGGCCCATTGGAGGAAATGATATGACGCGACGTGACGATGGATTGGGCTCGTACATTCAGGATGCGCGCCATCAGTTCGAGGAAATGCTGGCGGAGATGGTGCAGATTCCATCCGTCAGCATGGACCCCCGTCACGCGGCGGACATGCCTCGGATGGCTGCGCTGGCGGTGCAGTTTCTGCGAGGCATGGGCGCCGACGCGCAGATCGTCCGGACCGACGGCTATCCGGTGGTCTGCGGTGGCTGGATGGCCGGCAAGAAGTATCCCACCGTGACGATTTACAATCATTTGGATGTCCAGCCTGCCCAGGAGCCTGAGTGGCGGCAGTCACCCTTTACCTTTCGGAACGACAACGGCGTCTATCACGGCCGCGGCTCGACGGATGACAAGGGCCCGGCGCTGACCGCGCTGTGGGCGGCGCGATATGCGATGGACAAGGGCCTGCCGCTGAATATTCAGGTCGTGTGGGAGTTGGAAGAAGAGATCGGCAGCCCGAATTTCGCCGGCGCGCTCGAACACACCAGTGTCGTTCCCCGGCCCGACTCGGTCCTGGTCTCAGACACGATCTGGATTGCCAAAGGGCGTCCAGCCATGCCATATGGCCTCCGCGGGCTGCTGGGCGCGCGCCTGTCGCTTCGGACCGGTGAGACCGATGCCCATTCCGGTGTCACCGGCGGCGCGGCCAGAAATCCCTTGGCCGAGCTGTGCGACCTCGCGCACGCCTGCGTGGACGCGCGCACCGGCCGCGTGAAGATTCCGGGTTTTTATGATGGCGTCGTGCCGCCGACGAGAGCCGAAGTCAAAGGCTTTCTGGAGTCGGGCTTTCAGGTGAAGCGATTCATGCAAGCGTACAGGTTCAAAACTCTTAGAACCGTGAATCCCGCGGAGGTGTTGCAGCGGATCTGGGTGTCTCCCACGTTCGAAGTGCATGGGCTGGTCGGAGGGTACCGAGGCCCGGGCATCAAGACTATTGTGCCCGCGCATGGCGAGTTGAAAGTCAGCATGCGCCTCGTGCCGAACCAGCGGCCTGAAAAAATCCTGGCGCTCCTGCGCCGTTTCGTGGCCAAACAGAATCCGCTCGTCACGGTCGAACCCGAAGGCATGCTGCAGCCGTTTCGCGGTGTCTTCAGCGGACCGTACGCGGACGCGGCCCGGCGGGCGATGCGGGCCGGATTCGGAAAGGACCCCGCGTTTATTCGCGAAGGGGGATCGATCGGCGCCGTCTCGGTCATGCAACGGGCCTGGCGCGTGCCGATTCTCTTCATGGGCCTGAGTCTGCCGGAGCACGGGTATCACGCGCCTAATGAGCATTTTGATTGGGGACAGACGTCGGGTGGGATGCGCGCGTTCGCGACGTATTTCGAGGAATTGGCAAAAATGAAGAAATGAAGAATGGGCGAGGGGCAACAGCCGCAACCCTATAGCCCCTGACC
>JBOHOS010000528.1:0-4626 GCA_050731295.1 Nitrospiraceae bacterium
TCTCGATACCCTCATTCCATCCAATTCCGGTTGGAAATCCCTCACCCCGAGGTGCATCAATGACGGCGGTCAAATCGCCGGAATCGGAGTGTTCACCGACGGCAAGCCACACATTTTTCTCATGCTACCGACTTCGTAACACAGCGATCAAGATCGATATTTCTCTCTCCCCCTGAGTGGCACTTTGCAGTCTTGGGTAGTTTGCGATAGAGATTGGTATCTTGCCTTCCCCTTAGTCCTCACTTATTTCCTTTCATAGGTTTGAGCCGAATTCTGATCACAATCGCCTGCTGAACTAAATAGCTTCTGGAAGGACTCGATGCCGCCATGTAGCGTTATGCTTCCTTCAACATCGCCCTTTTTCTTCTTCTAGACCCTACAAGAAAGCACCGTCCCGCTGATTGTCGTAAATCCCATGATCGATGATTCTAAGAATAACTAACCAAGCCGATCTGTTTGAGTATTTAAAGTCTTTGTAGCCTTCGAAGGAGGGAACTATGGCAACTCCAGCGAGTGTTCAAAAACATCCGATCCATCCGATGCTGGTTCCTTTTCCGATCGCGCTGTGGATTTTCTCATTGGCCTGCGACGTGATTTACATGATGGGCTGGGGAGGGGCCGTATGGAATGACATGGCTTTTTACTCAATGATGGGAGGGGTGCTCGGCGCGCTGCTTGCCGCTATCCCAGGGTACCTGGATTATCGTTCTCTTTCCGAACCCGGTGTCAAGAGGATTGGTAAGTGGCACATGATCATCAACCTCTCCACCGTTGTCCTGTTCGCCATTAATCTGTGGTTGCGGATGGGAAGTGAGCCGGGAGTCATGTTGCCCGTGGGGCTGTCGATCATCGGTGTCGCCATGCTGGGGATCTCGGGCTGGCTGGGCGGCGAATTAGTCTATGTACACGGTGTCGCCGTCGAACCTCGGACGGAGTCTGCCGCTTTTAAGAAGGACCGGAGCCGCATTGCCTGAAACAGCACGTCCTCTTTTTAGACACTAAAAGGAAAGAGGCGTGTCGGGGTGACCCGATCGCGATTTCACACACAGCGCTCGTGCAGAATAGTGGGAGCCGGAAGCTCGCTGCTGGATGACAAGGATCGCTTCATTTGCATTCGCGATCAATCGTCACAGATCGAAAGGAAAGAACCATGCTAAAAAACGTTCTCTGCCAACTTGCTGGACTCACGGTGGCGCCTATGGAATCATGATACGGATCAAACGCGTTTACGATAAACCAAGCACACGAGATGGCATGAGAATCCTGGTGGACCGCGTCTGGCCTCGCGGGGTCAGCAAAGAACGAGCTCGCGCTGCTGAATGGCGGAAAGACTTGGCGCCGAGCAACGCGTTACGCAAATGGTTCGGGCACGATCCGGCAAAATGGAAAAGTTTTTGTAGCCGCTATCGCGCCGAGCTGACCCGTGCCGGCCGGACGGAGGCGTTGAAAGCGCTGTTCCGATCATCCCGACGTAAGACAATCACGTTAATTTACGGCGCGGCGGATGAGGAACACAATCAGGCCGTGGCTTTGAAAGAATTATTGGACGAACATCAGGTGAAGCAGACGACCTCCAAAGTTCGCGAACCAACCGGCAAGCCCTCGCGAGCGAAACTGAGGCATCGTTCTGCCGTCATCCGGTCGTGGTTTGAACAATACCTCGACTTCGACACAACCCTCGACTCCTTCAAGCCGGCGTAGGAGGCACCACAGCGGATTGAGCCTAACTCAGGTGGTCTAAACTACGGGGCTGAATGGAGAGAAGAACTTCGCGGGCTAATAGCGCGTCCACTTAGCTATGCAGTGGAATCAGGGTTGCTTGCTTACAGCACCTCCGCATCCTGCTGGTAGGCCATAATGCCGTAGTTCTTGATCAGGTCGCGTTCGATTTCGTTCATGATCTTACCGGCCACCTGTTCGCCGGTCAGGATACTCATCATGATATTGGCGTCGGAATCACTGCCGCCCGATCGGGTGCCATGCTTGCCCCATCCCCTCGCCTCCGTGACGGTATAGCCGGTCGCGCCTGCATTGGTGATCAGCGTCGTTAGCCTGGGTTCCAGGATTCGCTCGGCAATAATCGTAACCAGTTTCATAGGTTGAAGCGCCACGGTAAACTCCACTAGCCGGTGGTCGGACGAGAAAGAGGAGAAGGAATTTCCCCGTTATGACGGCAGCGCCGTGTCCGGCAACCGCATGATAAGCGAAGAAGTCACACGGAGCAAGAGTCTCACGGACGAGAATCTAAAGCCCGTGCTGTTGTCTGCCCACCGGACCATCATACTGGCGGGAGGATTTGAACCGCTCGAAGCGTCCATCCGCCGCGTACATGGCGACCCGATTTCTCAAGTCATCCATCTCCTGCGCCGGCATGGGGATGAACCGGCGGGCGATGTTCACATTCTGATGCAGCACCTCACGAGAGTCGATCCCGCTGACGATCGAGGCCGCCGGAAGCGTCAGGGCATATCGTAGGGCTTCTTCGACCGCCACGACCCGCTGTTTGACCGGATCTCCATTGCCGCTGAGCGCTTTCATTCCGAGAGGCGCAATTCCTCGCCGATTGAGTTCCGGCAGCACGTCGCGCTCGAAGCTCCGATAGGTTCCGTCGAAGGCGTTGAGCCGTAGTTGGCAAGTATCGAATGGGAAATCATGCAGGAGCATCTTCAGGTGAATATCCGGATGCTTGTGCCCCGTGAACCCGATGAACCGCACCTTGCCTTGTTGTTTGGCTTCCAGCAGCGCCTCGGCGACGCCGCCGGGAGCAAAATGCCGATCGGGATCGTCGTCGTACACCACTTCATGAATCTGCCAGAGATCCAGGTAGTCCGTCCGCAATCGCCGCAATGATTGCTCAAGCTGCTCCATCGCCACTTTTTTGTCGCGGCCATGCGTGCAGACCTTCGTCATCAGGATCACGTTCCGGCGCCGACCTTCCAGCGCCTTGCCCATCCAGTCCTCGCTGCGACCGTCGTGATACTCCCACGCGTTGTCGAAGAAATTGATGCCCGCGTCGATCGCCTCGTGCACGATCCGGACCGCTTCCTTCTCACTGCCGGCGCGCCCGAGATGGGCGCCGCCCAGCGCCAAAATAGAGACCTCGATCCCTGTTTTACCGAGCGGTCGGCGCAGCATGTCTCCCGCCTCTTTTCCCGGCTGCGGGGCCTCCACCGCGGTTTTCCCGAACCCACGAGTCAGGCTCAACGGACCGCCAAACGCAAGAGCGGAACTCAGGATGCCGAGGCCTTTGAGCATTTGTCTTCGGTTTACCGGTTGTGAGAATGGAGATCTTTTTCCGCGTTCTTGGTAATCCATGGTCTTCCCTCCCTCTGCGAGATGGATACAGTCTAGTCTGGGTGTGTTGCCCGGTCCATTGCTGAATGAGTACCCGACGGTAAAGGAGTAGGCGAACCGTATTGTAAGACAAGCTGACTACACAGCCAAGTATCCCGCGATCTCATCCCGCTGGATGAATCGCTTCGAACAAGGCTGAATAATCGACATCCTCCAGACCGCGCTGCATGGTGAGCTGCAAGACCGTACGCACTCCTTCGATCACACTCGTGTGTAATCCGATGGTCTGTGCTTCATGTAGAACCAACTCGACATCTTTGAGCAGGTGTTTGGTGGAAAAGTTCGGATTGGCGTAATCCCGATTGAGCAGCCTTGGTAGCTTCTTATCGAACGCAGGAGCGTACAGGGCGCTGTCCCGCAAGACGGCCATGAAGATGTCCACCGGCACGCCGGCGCGCTGCACCAACCCCAGGCTCAGCGAAAAGGCCGCGATGTGAGCGGCGATGAGATGGTTGAGAGAGAGTTTGAGCGCGGCCGCCGACCCGACGGGCCCGATGAGGCGAGGGGTCGGACCGAAACAGCGCAGCACCTCCTGCCAGCGATGAAACTGATCGGGCCGGGCTCCGGCCATGATACTCAGCGTGCCGGCTTTCGCCTCGGTGATGCTGCCCAATACCGGCGCCTCCAAATATTCGCCGCCGGCCGCCACAATGCGGTCCTGCAGATCGCGGCTCTCTCCCGGGCCGATGGTCCCCATCTGGATGACGGTGCGCCCTGCTAACCGTGCGTGCGCCGGACCGGACAACACGACCTTGTGAATCGCCTGGGCATCGGCGAGCATGAGGATGACGCAAGAGGCCGCCTGCAGCGCTTCTTCCGGACGTGTCGTAACGGCAATTCCCTGATGGCGGAGGTCAACAACCTTTTCCCGCGTCCGGTTGTACACCGTCACCGCATGGCCCATCGTTTTCAGACGCTCGGCCATCGGCCGGCCAATCAATCCGGCGCCCAAGACCGCAATGTTCATGGAATCCTCCTTGCCTTGTGATGTCGTCCATAGTACACAATCGGCGAACCGCGAATCGACCAATCTGCCTGCGAGCAGGGCACGAGCGCACGGTGTTCATCGAGACGAAGGTCGAGCTGCGCGCGTGCGGTGGAGTTCTGCTGACGTGAGAGAGGGTCCATGACATCGAACGTCTTCGGCCATGTTTCCGGCGAGCGTTTCATGGTCGAATACCGGTTCGCAGGGAACGAGCCGGCCGCTCGCGCCAATGCCGACCTGGTGTGCATCGATCAAACCGTAGAGGCCCCGGCTGAGCTGATTTCAGC
>JBOHOS010000529.1:0-1904 GCA_050731295.1 Nitrospiraceae bacterium
GGACCGGTCCGTGATTCAGGATCGCAGAGCCGCCCTGGACGCCGCGCGCACATTGAAGGTCGAGGTCGACGAGCAAAGCAGCCATATCGACATTCTGACGGCGATCTTTGAAGAGACCGTCGAACCGCAGCTCATCCAACCGACCTTCATCACGGACTTCCCGACGGACATCTCCCCGCTCGCGCGCCGCAAGGATGCCGATCCGACGTTGACCGATCGGTTCGAGCTCTACATCGCCGGGCGGGAAATCGCGAACGCCTTTTCCGAGTTGAACGATCCGCTCGATCAACGCCAACGGTTCGAGGCTCAGGCGGCGCAGCGGGAAGCCGGCGATGAGGAAGCGCACCACCTGGACGAAGACTTTCTTCGAGCGCTGGAATACGGCATGCCGCCGACCGCCGGAGAGGGCATCGGCATCGACCGCTTGGTCATGCTGTTCACCAACCAGGCCTCCATCCGCGACGTCATCCTCTTTCCCCAACTCCGGCCGGAGAAATAACGGTGCTGCCCTACGAAATGTTCGTCGGCCTGCGATATCTGCGCGCCAAGCGCCGCCAGCGGACCATTTCCCTGAACACCTTCGTCTCCGTCGCCGGCATTACGCTGGGCGTGGCCGCCCTGATCGGGACGCTGGGCATCATGACCGGCTTCAAAGAAGATCTGCAGTCCAAGATTCTAGGCACGACTTCCCATATCGTCATTCAGGATCGGACCAAGGATGGCATGGCGGACTACGATGGGCTGGTCGAGCGTGTTCAGACGGTTCCTCAGGTGGTGGCCGCCACGCCGTTCGTGCTCCGGCAGGTCCTGTTGACGTCGCGATCGGGGGTCCAAGGGGTCGTGCTTCGCGGCATCGATCCGGCGCGGGAAGTCAAGGTGACGGAGCTCGGCAAGAACATTACGTCGGGACACTTAAATGACCTGCTCACGCCGGAACGCGTGGCCGCTCCGAGCGAGACCCCTCCGCCAACTGCTCCGTCCGCTCCGCCGGACGCGAAATCGACCGTCCATCCGGGCATTGTTCTTGGAAAAGAACTCGCGCTGCGTCTGGGCTCCTTCGTCGGCGATACCGTGAACGTGGTGTCACCGGTCGGTTCGATCAGCGCCGTCGGCATGGTTCCGAAGATTCGCACCTTCACCGTTGTGGCGATCTTCGAATCCGGCATGTTCGAGTACGATTCGTCGCTGGCCTATATGGCTCTGGGCGAGGCGCAAAAATTCTTCAACATGAACAATGCCGTCAGCGGCATCGAGGTGAAGGTCGATGATATTTTTACCGCCGACCACATTGCGGTGGCGATCGAGCGCTCGCTCGGGTTTCCGTACATCGCTCGCGACTGGATGCAGTTGAACCGCAACCTGTTCTCGGCGCTGAAGCTGGAAAAAACGATGATGTTTCTCTTGTTGGTCCTCATCACCATCGTCGCGTCGTTCAACATCGTCAGCACCTTGACGATGATCGTCACGGAAAAACAACGCGAGATCGCCATCCTGAAAGCCATGGGCGCGACGCGGCAGGCGATTATGCGGATTTTCATGCTGAACGGGTTGATCATCGGCTTGACGGGAACGGTCATCGGCGTCCCGCTGGGATACACGTTCTTGTGGCTCATCCAAAACTACTGGACGTTCGATCCGACCGTCTATTACATCTCGCACGTGCCGGTGCACGTGCAGGCCGTGGACGTGGTCTTGGTGTCGTTCTCTGCGGTCCTCATCAGCTTTGCCGCGACCCTGTATCCGTCGTGGCAGGCGGCGAAGCTGGATCCGGCGGCGGCGCTTAGATATGAATAATCGGAATTTGTCGATCTGGTGATCTGGTGATTGAAAGATTCAGGACGTCGGCATCTGAGAATTAGCAAATTAACAAATCATGAAAATTAGCATATTGATGTGATGATCTG
>JBOHOS010000530.1:0-7442 GCA_050731295.1 Nitrospiraceae bacterium
GTTCAGGTCTCTCCCTGTCTCCAGCACTCTCAGGAGATCGACTTCGCTGATGAAGCCGATAAACACTCCGTTGTCATTGACGACGGGAGCGCCCGTCGTGTGCGCGGATAATAATTCGGCCGCCGCATCCATCGCGCTCTGTTCGGGACGGAAGCGCACCTCATTGGTGCCCACGATCTGTCCGACTGTCCTAAATCCTCCCGGTGGAATTCCAGCAATAGTCATAGCTTCTCCCTCCTTCTTGCGGGAGCGTAGCTCCGGTTCGATAATGTCCGGTATCAGCCGCACCGGCAATCCGGTGTCCTGCTTGGACCGGTCTCCTCTGCGGTTTATTGGCTGACAGCGCCCGCGGGCTAAGGATGACTGAGGAAATGGAAAGAGGACTAGTTCATGTGGGTTTCGGCGTGATGACCGACCGCACCGTCTCCAGGAGTTTCTTGATTTCAAAGGGCTTGTTCAGCGTGCTGACGGCGCCGAATCGTTTGGCGATGTCCAAGGTATCCAGATTGATTTTCTGGCTGCCGCCCGAGAGCGCGATAATCTTGGCGTGAGGCACGTCTCGCCGCAATTCACGAATGAACTCCAAGCCATCCTGCTCGGGCATTAAGATGTCCGTAATAATAAGATCGGCGGGATTTTCCCTCCACATCCGCATGGCGACACGGCCGTTGGGAGCATCCGCGACCTGATACCCTGCGCCTTCGAGCACCTTCCGAAGCATCTCTCGGACGTGCTGGTCGTCGTCTATTACCAAAATAAGGGCCATTCCGCTCCTTCCTCCCGAGCTGCCGTCTTCTATACCATACCATCCCCGGCGGGGTTGTGGCGCTCCTTGCTAACCTGAAACGTGTGACACGTCAACCCCCTCTTTGCATGGTTCCATTGACCGGACTTCCCCGGGAAGGTCATAATGCAGTCATCTCCCGTGCGGCGTCAATCCGGTTTGCCGCGAACACTTCCGGCGAGGCAGCCATGCACCCACCGCCTGATGCGGGTCCTAATGTTTCACCCGATCGCGACGGTTCAGATCGCCCCGTTCATCCTACCCTCAATCGCCGCGCATTCCTGACCGGGGCCGCCGCTGCTGCCGGTCTCACGGCCATCCAGGCACTCATTCCTCCGGTCGAGGCCAAGACATCGGCGACTCCGGTGGATCCAACTCGCGTCCCCGGCGCCTTGCCCAGTCCCCTCGGACACCGAGCCGAATCCGAACAAGCCGTCCGGCTGGCCCGATCCTCCCATTCCCTCTCGCCCATTCAGGATTTGTACGGCATTGTCACGCCGTCGTCGTTGCACTTTGAACGCCATCACAATGGAGTGCCGGACATCGACCCGGCTCGGCATCGACTGCTCGTCCATGGACTGGTCGAACGCCCGCTCGTGTTGACCGTGGACGATCTCAAACGCTTTCCGGCCGTGTCGCGCCTCGCCTTTATCGAATGCTCGGGGAACTCCGGCGGAGAATGGGGGGAGCCGAAGGGACAAACGGCGCAACAGACGCACGGGTTGATGAGCACCAGCGAATGGACGGGCGTGGCCCTGTCCGTCATCTTGCGGGAAGCCGGCGTGAAGCCGGCGGCGACGTGGATGCTCGCGGAAGGCAGTGATGCGGCCGCGATGACCCGCAGTATTCCCTTGGCGCCGATCCTCGACGAGGCGCTCCTGTGTTACGGCCAGAATGGTGAGGCGTTGCGGCCTGAGCAGGGCTATCCCTTGCGTCTTCTTCTGCCTGGATGGGAAGGCAATGCCTGCATCAAATGGTTGCGCCGGCTCAAGCTCGGGACTGCCCCGTTTATGACACGCGAAGAGACGTCGCACTACACCGATCTGATGCCGGACGGAACGGCCCGGCAATTTACGATGGTCATGGAAGCGAAGTCCGTGATCACAAGCCCGTCCGGGGGACAGCGAATTCAGCCCGGGTTCGCTGAAATTCGAGGCCTCGCCTGGAGCGGGCGAGGGCGGATCACACAGGTCGATGTCAGCACGGACGAGGGAAAAACGTGGAGGCCGGCGCGGCTTCAGGATCCGGTGCTGCCCAAATGCCATACGCGTTTTCGATTTCCGTGGCGATGGGACGGGCAGGACGCCATCATTCAAAGCCGATGCCTCGACGACACCGGCTACGTCCAACCGACCCGCAACGCGCTCATCGCCGTTCGAGGGGCGCATTCGACGTATCACAACAACGCGATCCAAAGTTGGTACATCGCCCCGGACGGGAGCGTCCAGAATGTTCGCGCGTAAGAGGTCCAGGCCTCCCTCGCCCCGTCAGTCGACGTTTCTTTGGGTTGTTATCATCGGAATCGTGGGACTAGGCAGCGCCTTTGCTTTATTAGCGGGAGCAGAACCGAACGAACCTCTTTCAGGGTACGGCCTGGGCCGGGCCGCGACCGAGGCGGAGATCAAGGCCTGGAACATTGACGTGTCGCCGACAGGCGAAGGATTGCCGCCGGGTTCCGGGTCCGTGAAACAGGGCGCCGAGGTTTTCGCCGCGAAGTGCGGATCGTGCCATGGTCCGACCGGCACCGAAGGACCGATGGATCGACTAGTCGGCGGAAGAGGAACGTTAACGACTCAGCAGCCCACCAAAACCGTCGGCAGCTATTGGCCCTACGCGACCACGCTCTATGATTACATTCATCGCGCCATGCCGTTCACAGCTCCGCAATCTCTGACGCCGGACGAAGTGTATGCCGTCGTGGCGTGGATTCTCCATCAGAACGGGATTATCGGGGAGGACGCCGTCCTCGATGCCCGTTCACTGCCCGTGATCCAAATGCCGAACCGCAAAGGGTTCGTGCCGGATCCCCGGCCGGACGTGACGAAGTAAGCGTTCTCGCTCCGCGTGCGGATGGCATAACCTGCCCCTCACTGCAGCAATACACCCTGCCCGGTGCTGAACATGCCGGCGATACATCCCGTCATCAATGTCGCCAGCGTCGCCGCCAACAGAGCGCGCAGGCCCACGCTCGCCAGATCGCGACCGATGCGGCAGGCGGAGGCAAATCTCGGATCACGCATGAGCCGACCAGGGGAATAGTGAGGAACATCTGGGCGTTTCACGTTAGAATGGAGCCGCTCTGAGGGAGAGCACCAGTCGATGCCGTCGTCAATGTCGAACGAAGATGTGCAGGCTGCCTGGGCTGCGCTGATCCAGGAGGTGCGGACGGGAGTTCTGTTAACCCTGCGGAACGGGCGGCCGTTCGGGTCCCATGTCCCCTATGTGTTCGGCGATGACTGGACCCGGGCCTATCTGCATCTCAGCCGCCTGGCTCTCCACACGCAGCACCTCCTCCAAGATGTCCGTGTGTCCCTGTTTGTCTCGGAACCGGATCGACCGGGGAAGAACCCGTTGGCTTTGAAGCGGTTCAATCTCCAGGGCGAGGCGGCAATTCTGAAGGTAGATGCTCCCGACTATGCTCGGATTGCAGAGCGGTACTTGGGCCGCTTTCCGCAATCGGCGATGACGTTCGGCTTCGGGGATTTCGATCTCTGGGAACTGCGGATGCAGGAAGCGCATCTCGTGCTGGGGTTTGGCCACGCCTACCTTGCTGCGGCCACCGCTCCAGGCCAGTGGACACACCAGAAGCCGGAACAGAAGCCTGCGACACCTCCTCAGGTCTCCTAACTCCGCCCGATCCTTCCCTGCCTGGACCAGTTCATCTACTCGATGCCAAGACTCGCCATCTGCGATAGGTTCTTGCCTTCCAAGCAGCACACGCCGCCCGCTCTTCTCGCAACCCGCTGGCGCCTCACGTGGTTGTATGCCCCTCCAAACGGGGTGATTTCTCTCGGCAAACAGGGTATTCTTCGGCGCTCATGTTTCGTGGAAGCTTAGCCTGTGCCGAGTTGTCTCAGCCCGGCACTCCAATGAGAAATTGCGCAGAAGGGGGACACAGATGAAAGGAACATGGATCGCACTAGGACTGTGTTTGTCGCTAACCGCAGCAGGGTGCGGGGGTGGGAAGGCCGAGATTAAAGAAGACCGGTTGACCGTCGGGAAGGTCCAGGGAGAGATCAAAGTCGGCATGCCTGCGTCCCGGGTCGCGGAAATCCTCGGGTCGCCGAACATCGTGACGACGGATGAGAAACGCCGGGAAGTCTGGATGTACGACAAAGTCTCGACCGACCGGGTGGATACCAGCAGCTCCAGCTTCGGCAGCCTGATCATCTTGGGCGCCAACTCGCGCAACAGTTCCAGCTCGCAGCGACAGCGCACACTCACCATCATTATCAAGTACGACGAAGAGAAGAAGGTCCGGGACTTTGCCTACAACTCCACGCAATTCTAAACGTCCGCTCTCAGCGCGCCGAGGCCGTGTGGCACGGGCGGGAGTCTGCCTGGCGTGGCTCGCGCTGCTGACCGGGTGTGTCCGCGAAACGCAGCCGGCCGAGTTATTTCAGGTGACGGCGGAAACGCCCAAAAACCGGGCGATGCAGACCCGCTTCTTTGAGACGCCCAACGAAAAGGAACTGCTGTCGGCGGCGGCGGCGGTGCTCCAGGACCTCGGCTTTCAGGTCGAGGAGAGCGTGCGCGAGGTCGGGTTCCTGCGGGCGACGAAAGAGCGGAGCGCCCGGGAATACGGGCAGGATATCCAACGGGTCGTGCTCTTGATCCTCTCGTTGGGAAAACTGCTCAACCCTGTCGATCTGCACCAAAAGATCGCGGGCGCCTTGATCACGAGGCCGCTCAATCCGGAGGCCACCCGGCAAGAAGTGCGCATCATCTTCTACCGCGTCGTGTGGAAAAGCGATGGCCAGGCCAATCAGCAATATATCCCACCGGGCGAACAATATATGGAAATGCTCCGCGACCCGGAGATCTACCAGCAGTTTTTTGCCAAACTGTCCAAAGCCGTGTTCCTGGAAGCACATGAGATTTGATCGAACGAAGGCGAGGGCTCATGACTGAGAAGAGATTCGTGCGGAGTGGCGTGCTGATGGCCGGAGTCCTCCTGCTCTTCGGGTGCACCGCACCAGAACCCAAGCAGGACCTCCTCGCGCCGACCGACGCGCAGCTGAAAATCCGCAGCCTGCAGACGCGCACATTCGACGTCAAAGACCGGAACCTAGCCATGCGCGGGGTCATCGCGTCGCTGCAAGACCTCGGGTTCATCATCGAACGGGCCAACGAACCGCTCGGGCTCGTGACGGCCGCGCGATTTGCCGAGCCCAACTATTACGACGTCGTCAGCGTCACCGTCATCGTGCGCCAGGACACGGCGAACGGGATGACCGTCCGCGCAAACGCCATCTACAACAACAAGCCGATCGAAGATCCCAAGGTCTATCAGAATTTCTTCGGGGCGCTGGAACGCTCGCTGTTTTTGGGAAGGGAGGCATCGTCCGCACCATGACACCAGCGGCCTGCGCCCTGAAACGTGCTGTAACCCGTGGCTCTGCGTGCGCCGCATTCGTCTGCGCGCTCCTCGTCCAGGGCTGTTCCCCGTACGAATGGCGGCACGAAAACCAATGGAATGCTCGGAACCAGATCTGGCTGTCGGAAGCCAGCCAGCTCAAGGTCCGGGCGGCCCAAACGCGCGTGTTTGATACCACAGACCGGCGGCGGATGCTCGAGGCCATCGTCTCCACCATGCAGGACTTGGATTTTAAGCTGGAGGTGCTGGATGAAGACTTAGGGATCGTCTCCGGCAAGAAATTTGTCGACTTGGAACAGCAAGGCATGGACCCGTCCTATCTCTTGTACCGCCCGGATACGCTCCTCTTCCTCACTCGCAATTACCGGACGTGGGGGCCGTTCTGGCACCGCAGCGACCTCGTGCGGTTCACCGCCACGGTCCGCGAGCGCGGAGAGTCGCAACTCATCGTCCGGGCCAGCGCGCAATTTTACCTTCGGGCCATCGAAGAGCCGGGCCCCTACCAGCAATTCTTCCGCACCCTCGAACAAGCCCTCTTCGTCCAAGCCAATCCGGTGAACTAACACGCCTGTACCTTGCGGCGTTCGTCTCTCCTGGTACGCGAGCGGATCACGAGGCCCGCTTCACGAGCCATGCGCCCTGCCACCCAGTCAGGTTGACCTCTTCATTCGACATTGCCGACGGCAGCGACATAGAGATTAACCCTCCTGCGCAATCAACGGTCCGGCAATACTGGAGATGGCCGAAGGAGCGCCCGACGTGAGGATCACACTTGACAAGCGTTCGCAATAATGCGAACGTAGCAAGGGGGTCACTCAGTGCCCAGAACTCAAGTAGTCTTCTACCGGGAAGAGGCCGGAACGGTCCCAGTGCTCGATTGGCTGGACACGCTGCCGCCTAAGGCCCAGGATAAATGCCGCGTCAAGATCGAGCGGCTACAGGAGCTGGGCCATGAACTGAGGAGACCGGAAGCGGACCTGCTTCGGGAGGGTATCTATGAACTGCGCGTCGGACTGCAGGGAATCAATTATCGGATCCTGTACTTTTTTCATGGAAAGGTCGCTGCGGTGTTGGCGCATGGCCTGGTCAAAGAACGGATCGTTCCGCCGCGCGAAATAGATGAGGCTATCAAGAGAAAACAACGGTTCGAACACGATCCAGGCGCGCACACATACCAGGAGGAGTAACAATGCCAAAAGCCAAACGTCCCACGACTGACGCCGTCAAAATCCTCCATCGTCGCTATGAGGGCAGGCCGGATCGTCTTGCGGCGCTGGAAGAAGCACGCGCCAATGACAACGTGGCGCGAAAGATTACTGCCCTCCGGGTAAGGGCAGGGCTGAGCCAACGGCAGTTGGGCAAGCTCGTGGGCACCACCGCGTCGGTCATTTGCAGGCTCGAAAATGCCGACTACGAAGGCCATTCATTGGCGATGTTGAACCGAATCGCTGCAGCACTCAATCAGCGGGTCGAAATTCGATTCGTTCAGGTTGGTCGACGCCTAGAGCACGCCTGAGGTCAATCTTCTCCCGCCGGCGAGCATCCAAGATGAAGAAGCGCAAACGAGACGCACTCAAAGCCGCCGGATGGGCTGTTGGCTCGGTGCAGGAGTTCTTGGGCCTGTCGGACGCCGATACGACACTTATTGAGCTGAAGTTGGCCTTGAGCCGCAGTCTACGCAATCGGCGCCAACGGCGAGGGGTTTCGCAAATCGAGCTGGCGAAGCGCCTACGTTCCAGCCAATCCCGCGTCGCCAAGATGGAGGCGGGCGATCCCTCCGTGTCGATGGACCTGCTGGTCAGCTCTCTGCTCGTGCTCGGCGCCAGCCCGGCGGACCTCGCCAAAGCGATTCGCGGGCGCGAAGGCAGCAAAGGCCGCCATGCCGACGCATGAAATAGCGCAAAGCGGCGTCTGTGTACCTCCTCACAGTATTTCGTTGGATGTCTGAAACGCTTCACGCGTCGCGCACGACACTCGCAAGGCCACACGCTATTAGCTCTTTGGTTTCTGCCATCAGCCATACGCTCCCTCACCGTCAGCGGATGATTCCACGTAGAGAAA
>JBOHOS010000531.1:0-9593 GCA_050731295.1 Nitrospiraceae bacterium
ATATTCACTCCCAGTCTGGCCATTGCTGCCTCTCGGTTCGATTCTTCGAGTGTTTGCAAAAGGTTAGGCGCATTATGGCAAAATAGAACCCGAGTGACAAGCACGAAGGAATGGCCGGATTGGTTGATGAACGGAGGACACGCGCCAGATTCGATCGAGCAACCCGCTCGTGCGAAGAGCCGCAGAGCTTTTCTCGCCCGTCAAATAAATTGACTGCCTCCAAAGCCTGCATTAGAATTGATCCTCTTTTCGAGGACGGTCACGCACATCCGCCGACGTACGTCACGAAGCGTTGAGGCAATGTGGATGGATTTTATCGCATAAAGCGGCTTCCGCCCTACGTGTTTGCGCAGGTCCAGGCATTGAAACTCGATGCCCGGCACCGCGGCGAAGACATCATTGATTTCGGCATGGGAAACCCCGATCAGCCGACGCCGCCTCATATTGTCGATAAGCTGATCGAAATGGCGCGAAACAGCAAGAACCATCGCTACTCGGCGTCCAAAGGCATCACCAAGCTCCGTCATGCCATCACGAGCTGGTACAAGCGCCGGTACGATGTCGATCTCGATTCGGAGACCGAGGCCATTGTCACGATCGGCTCGAAAGAGGGGATCGCGCACCTGGCGCTCGCGATGATCGGTCCCGGGGACGTGGTCTTGACGCCTACGCCGACCTATCCGATTCACATGTATAGCGTGATCATTGCCGGCGGAGAGGTGCGTGGAATCGAGCTCCGCCAGGACAGCGATTTTTTTGATGACCTGATGCGGGTCTACCGGCAGACACTACCCAGACCGCGCATCCTCGTCATCAACTTTCCGCATAACCCGACCACGGCGGTGGTCGATCTGGAGTTTTTTAAGAAGATCGTCGCGTTTGCCAAAGAGCACAACGTCATCGTCGTTCATGATCTGGCCTACGCCGACCTGGTGTTCGACGGCTATCGCGCGCCGAGTCTGTTGCAGGTGCCTGAAGCGAAAGGCATCGGGGTGGAGTTTTACACCTTGTCCAAGAGCTACAACATGCCGGGCTGGCGGGTCGGGTTCTGCGTGGGCAATCGGGAGGTGATCGGCGCTCTGGCGAAGATCAAGAGTTACCTCGATTACGGCATCTTCCAGCCGGTTCAGATCGCCAGCATCATTGCGCTGAACGGGCCGCAGGATTGCGTGAAGGACACCGTCAGCCGGTATCAGCGTCGCCGGGATGTGCTGGTCGGCGGGCTGAATCGTATCGGATGGGCGGTCGAGAAACCACGCGCGACCATGTTCGTGTGGGCGAGAATCCCGCCGCCGTACCGAGGAATGGGCTCGCTGGACTTTTCAAAAATGCTCCTGCAGGAAGCGAAGGTGGCGGTCTCGCCGGGGATCGGCTTTGGAGAGGGCGGGGATGACTACGTGCGGTTTGCGCTCGTCGAAAACGAGCATCGCACCCGCCAGGCCGTGCGCGGAATTAAAAAGTCCTTGAAGCTGGATGGGCCACGTTGATGAAATCGTCGGTGTCGGTCGGCATGATCGGATTCGGAACCGTGGGCACGGGCGTCGCCAAAGTCTTGATCAACAATGCGGCGCTCATCCGGCGCCGGGTCGGCGTGCCGGTAAATTTGACGCGCGTCGCAGATGTGGATACGACGCGCGACCGCGGGGTTCGTTTACCTGAAGGGGTGCTGACGTCCGACCTACGCGCGGTTCTGGATGATCCCTCGATCGACATCGTGCTGGAGCTCATGGGCGGGTGCGATTCCGCCAAGCACGTCATTCTGGAGGCGATCGCGAACGGCAAACAGGTGGTGACCGCCAACAAGGCCCTGCTCGCCGTCCACGGTGAGGAACTCTTTGAGGCGGCTGCGCGCCATCGCGTGGATCTGGGGTTCGAGGCCAGCGTGGGTGGCGGCATTCCGATCATCCGCGCGCTGATGCAGGGGCTGGCGGCCAACGCCATCCTCTCCATGTACGGCATCATCAATGGGACTTCCAACTATATTCTCAGCCGGATGACGAAAGAAGGTCATGGCTTCGCAGAAGTCCTGGCGGAGGCGCAACGAGCCGGCTATGCCGAAGCGGACCCGACCTTCGATGTCGCAGGCATCGACTCGGCCCACAAACTCTCCATTATGGTCACGCTGGCGTACGGGACACCCGTCAACTTCAAAGAGGTTTACACCGAGGGCATCACCCATGTGACCCCGCTCGATATTGCCTACGCGCGGGAGTTCGGTTATACCGTGAAGCTGCTCGGCATCGCCAAGTTTCTCGAAAGCGAGATCGAAGCCCGCGTGCACCCCACCATGATTCCGTCGGACTCTCCGGTCGCACAGGTTGACGGCGTCTACAACGCCATTCAACTCGTGGGCGACGCGGTGGAAGATATCGTCCTCTATGGTCGAGGCGCCGGGTCGCTCCCGACCGGCAGCGCCGTGGTGGGCGACGTGATCGACATCGCCCGCAATCTCCTGACCGGATCTTCCGGGAGAGTGCCGCCCGCGTCATTTCAGCGGGATCAGCGCCGTCCGCTGAGAATCCGTCCCATGGAAGAGATCGCTTCACTGTATTACTTACGGTTCATGGTGGTGGATCGAACGGGTGTGCTGTCGCAGATCTCCGGCGTGTTGGGGCAGCATGGCATCAGTATTTCATCGGTGTTGCAGAAGGGACGCAAGGAAGGTCAGACGGTCCCGGTTGTCATCATGACGCATACCGCCACGGAGCGGAATGTGCAGGCCGCGCTTCGGGATATCAACCGGATGGCATTCATTTCAGAGCCCACCACATTAATCCGCGTCGAGGGGCACGACGAGTAACCTATGCGGCCCCTCGGTATCATGTGCGCTCATCGCGGGATGCATTTCCCATGATCCGCTGGCGCGGGGTGATCGAAGAGTACCGTAAGTTCCTTCCGGTGACGGAGCGCACGCCCGTTGTGACGCTGGGAGAAGGGCATACGCCGCTGATCCACGCCGCCGGCCTGGCACGGAAGATTGCGCCGGGCATCGAATTGTATTTGAAGTTCGAAGGCGCCAACCCCACCGGATCCTTTAAAGACCGAGGCATGACCCTCGCGATTTCCAAGGCGTTGGAAAAGGGCGCGCGAGCGGTCATCTGTGCCTCAACCGGCAACACCTCGGCCTCCGCTGCGGCCTACGGCGCTCGAGCCGGCATGGCGGTTTACGTGCTGATTCCCGCCGGGAAAATCGCGCTCGGCAAATTATCCCAAGCGATGATGCACCGGGCGACCGTGATCCAGATCGAAGGAAATTTCGACCAGGCGTTGTTCATTGTGAAAGATCTGGCGGCCGCTCACCAGATTGAGCTGGTGAACTCGATCAACCCCTTTCGGATCGAAGGACAGAAAACGGCTGCCATGGAAGTGTGCGACCAGCTCGGCTTTGCCCCCACGATGCATGTGATGCCGGTCGGCAATGCGGGGAACATTACCGCGTATTGGCGCGGCTATAGCGAGTACCGGGCCGCCGGACAGATCGCGCAGACGCCGCGGATGTTCGGGTTTCAGGCGGCCGGAGCCGCTCCGATCGTGCTCGGTCGCGTGGTGGAAGATCCTCAGACGGTCGCCACTGCGATCAGGATCGGAAATCCAGCCAGTTGGCAGGCGGCGATTCGAGCGGTGCAGGATTCGGCCGGGCACATTGATATGGTGACCGATGAGGAAATCTTGCACGCCTATGGGTTGGTCGCGGCTGAGGAAGGTGTGTTTTGCGAGCCGTCGTCCGCCGCGTCGGTGGCAGGCGTCATCAAGATGCAACAGAACGGCGTGTTCACGGAAGGGCAGACCGTGGTCTGCACACTAACGGGGCACGGATTAAAAGACGCCGATACGGCCATCGGAGTGTCCTGCCCACCGAGGACGGTGAAGGCGACTCGCGATGATGTCGAGCGGCTTTTGCAGGTATGAGGGGCGTCAAGCAATGAAATACGTCATACTTCATGGTGATGGGATCGCGGATGTTTCCCACCAAGACTTGGGGGGAAAGACACCGCTGCAAGCGGCCGCCACGCCGAATCTGGACGCGCTCGCGCGCCGCGGAGAGATGGGGAGGGTTACAATCCAGGCCGATGGTCTCGTCCCCAACAGCGATGTGACGGCTATGGCGCTTCTCGGGTATGACCCTCGTAAGTCCTATCCCGGCCCGGCCCCCTTTGAAGCCGCCGGCATGGGGGTGATGATGGGAAAGCATGATGTCGTCTTTCGGTGCAACATGGTGACGCTTCGGTCGGGGCCGGCCGGAGACAAAGGTCCGGCCGGGGAGGTCAAGAAGCTGGGGCCGTCCGTTGTCATGGATGATGCGACCGCCGGTGGCTTGGACCAAGAAGAAGCGCGCGAGTTGATTGACGCCATCAATGAACAGGTCGGATCCGAGACGATCCAGTTTTATCCGGGTTCGGGGCACCGCCACCTGATGGTCTGGGTCAGCGGAAAGGTGCGCGCCGTCTGTGTCGATCCGAACGAGGTCGTGGGTCGTTCAATCGGAGAGTCTCTTCCCACGGGGGACGGCTCGGACATCTTGAAGAAGCTGATGGACGCCTCGCTGATTATCCTGCGCGACCATCCGGTGAATGACCAGCGCCGGGAGGGCGGGTTGAAACCCGTGCACTGCGTCTGGTTGTGGGGTCAAGGGCGGGCGCCCCAGTTGCTGAGTCTAGCTGAACGATACCAAGTCACCGGGTCCGTTGTCTCGTCCAGTGATGTGCACCGAGGCATCGGCATCAGCGCCGGTTTGGGCGCCGTAGATCGGGACGCGGTGCGGCAGACCGACTTGCCTGATTTCCAGATGCTCGGTGATTCGGCGGTTCGCGAACTCGAGAAAAAGGATTTGGTCTATGTCCACGCACAGGTGCCGGCGGACCTGGCGCAAGAATCGGACCCGAAGGCCAAGTTGAAGATTGTGGAAGAGTTCGATCGGAAAATTATCGGCGCGCTCCTCGACGGTCTCGGCAAGATGGGCGCCCATCGGCTGATTCTGGCCTGTGACCGCTCTTTCCCTCCGGGAACGGCTCTTGGCACCGCGTCATCGGTTATCTATCTCATGGCCGAGGGACCCGGCCAAAAAGAGCACGCGCTGACGCGCAGATTCAGCGAACCTGAGGCGGAGGCGGCGAAGACCGGCGTCCGCGATGCCACGAAGCTGATCAGCCGGTTGTTGGCCTCGACTCACGGATGATGGGTTTGATCGTGCAGAAATACGGCGGAACCTCCGTCGGAAACGTTGAGCGCATTCATGGCGTGGCTCAACGGGTCGCCGAGGCGCGCACGGCCGGCCATGACCTCGTGGTGGTCGTCTCGGCCATGAGCGGGGAGACCGACCGATTGATGCGGCTTGCTCATGACGTGACGCCGTTGCCCGACGAGCGGGAGATGGATATGTTGCTGTCCACCGGGGAGCGCGTCACGATTGCCTTGCTGGCCATGGATTTACGGGGGCGTGGGATCAACGCGCGATCCTTTACCGGCCGTCAGGTCGGGATCATTACCGACGGGACGCATACTAAAGCCCGCATTGCCCGAGTGACCGCCGACCGGATTCGCGAGGCGCTCGCCGATGGCGTTATCCCCATCGTCGCCGGGTTTCAGGGAATCAATGAACGCTCTGATGTGACCACGTTGGGGCGCGGCGGATCGGATCTGACTGCGGTGGCACTTGCAGCCGCGCTGAAAGCGGACCGGTGCATCATTTTTACGGACGTCGATGGCGTCTACACGGCCGATCCGAACATCGTCCCATCCGCCCGACGATTAAACAAGGTCGCGTATGAGGAGATGCTGGAATTGGCCAGTCTGGGTGCGAAGGTCTTACAAAGTCGGTCTGTGGAATTCGCCGCCAAATACGGCGTGACACTGGAAGTGAAATCCAGCTTTAAGGAAGGACGGGGGACCATCGTGACGAAAGAAGATGTCGACATGGAACGCGTGGTCGTGGCCGGTGTGACGGGCGATCGCAATCAAGCCAAGCTCACCATTATTGGAGTTCCGGACAAGCCCGGCATCGCCGCGCGCATTTTCGGACCGGTGGCCGACGCGAACGTCAACGTGGACATGATCATTCAGAATGTGAGCCAGGCGTCGCTCACGGATATTTCCTTTACGGTGCCTCGCGCGGATCTTCGGAAGGCCGTGGATCTGGTGCAGGCCGTGGCGAAAGAAATCGACGCGAAGTCGGTGGCGGTCACCGAATCGATTGCCAAGGTGTCGCTGGTCGGTGTGGGCATGCGGTCACACTCCGGCGTGGCATCTCGCATGTTTGCGGTGCTGTCCCGCGAAGGGGTCAATATCATGATGATCAGCACCTCCGAGATCAAAATCTCCTGCGTCATCGACGAAAAATATTTAGAGTTGGCCATGCGGTCGCTACATTCCGCGTTCGGCCTGGATGAGGCGACCTCGTGACCGACAAACCCTCACAAGGCGCTGGACGCGAGGCGCGAGGCGCCGAGCGGGAACGCGCGGGTTTCTCCAAGCCTCTCGCTCCCCGCTCCACGCCCGAACTGGAGATTTACGACACGACCTTGCGGGACGGGGCGCAGGCGGAGGATGTCAGTTTTTCCGCCGAGGATAAAGTCCGTGTTGCTCACAAGTTGGATGAACTGGGCGTGCACTATATCGAGGGTGGGTGGCCGGGAGCGAACCCGAAGGATATCGAATTTTTCCGGATCATGAAAGGCACGCCGCTCAAGCAGGCGACGATCGTGGCCTTTGGATCAACCCGCAAATTCGATCAGCCTGCTCAGAAAGACCCGAATCTTCAAGCCCTGCTTGAGGCCGAGACCGGGACCATCACCCTCTTCGGCAAGAGCTGGAACCTGCATGTCACCGAAGCGTTGGGGATCTCGTTGGCCCAAAACCTGGAGTTGATCGGCGACTCGGTGGCGTACTTGCGTTCCAAGAATCGGCGAATCTTTTACGATGCCGAACATTTCTTCGACGGCTACAAAGCGAATCCCGACTATGCGTTGCAGACCATCCGCCGCGCGATCCGAGAGGGCGCCGAGCGCATCATTCTCTGCGATACCAACGGAGGGACGATGCCGTGGGAAATACGGGACATCTGTGCGGTCGTGAAACAGGAATGCGCGGTGCCGCTGGGGATTCATGCCCATAATGACACCGAAATGGCGGTGGCGAATTCATTAGTGGCCATCGAGGCCGGCATTCGGCAGGTGCAGGGGACGATCAATGGGATCGGCGAGCGCTGCGGGAACGCGAATCTTTGCTCGATTTTGCCGAATCTTGAATTGAAAATGAAGCGGCCCGTGCTGAGCGATCGTCGCCTGACTCGCCTCAGAGAAGTCTCAAATTTCGTCACGGAAATCGCCAACCTGATGCCGAATAAACACCAGCCGTATGTGGGAGATGCCGCCTTCGCGCACAAAGGCGGCATCCATATCCATGCCGTACAGAAGAATGCCGCCACCTATGAGCATGTGATTCCCGATCTCGTCGGCAATCGCCAACGGATGCTGGTATCAGACTACACCGGGCGCAGCGGTTTGCTGGGGAAGGTCGAGGCGTATGGCATCCAACTGTCTAAACAGAACCCCAAGCTTCGGGAACTCTTGGAGACACTGAAGGACCTGGAGAATCAAGGCTATCAGTTTGAAGGCGCGGAAGGTTCTTTGGAGTTGCTGATGCGGAAGGCCGTCGGTCTGCACAAGCCGTCGTTTGAGTTGCTGGGGTTCCGGGTCATCGTCGAAAAACGGGACGCCAAAGAAGCACCGATTTCCGAAGCGACCGTCATGGTCAAGGTGGGCCAAGCTGTCGAGCACACCGCGGCCGTCGGGGCCGGGCCGGTGAACGCGCTGGACCATGCGCTCAGAAAGGCGCTGGAAAAGTTCTATCCTCAACTCAAAGACGTGACCTTGCTGGACTACAAGGTTCGTGTCCTCGCAGCGAGTCATGGCACCGCATCGAAAGTGCGGGTTTTGCTGGAGTCGGGGGATCACAAAGAAAAATGGGGGACCGTCGGGGTGTCCGATAACATTATGGAAGCCAGTTGGCAGGCCTTGGCGGACAGTATCGAATACAAGCTGTTGCCGAATGATCCGTAGCCCTTTCCATGATCTCTTTCCAAGAATTCCCTTGACAAGGCTGATAACCTCACATAATGTTTGAGAAAATTTCGTCGTCTTCGGCAGACAGGAATGTGCCCGAAGAAAGGTTCTGTTAAGCGCTGAGTCAGGGGGGAGGCATGCGAAAGGCTGACATCGCCAATGAGATCTATGAGAAAGTCGGAGTCTCCAAAAAGGAAGCGGCGGACATTGTCGAGTTGATCCTCAATCTGTTGAAGTCGGTTCTCCAAAAAGGAGAATCGGTCAAGATCGCAGGATTTGGAAATTTCATGGTACGGAGTAAGGGGGCCAGGAAGGGACGAAATCCCCGAACCGGCCAGGAGATTGGGATAACTCCCCGCCGAGTCGTCACCTTCCGTCCCAGTCAGGTCTTCAAGAAATACGTCAATTAAGTAAACCGAACGGGGTTCATCGAACGCACAGACACGAGGGTCGGGGATGGCGGCTGCGCCCAAACTGGGCAGCAAAGTGTTTTATAAGATCGGTGAGGTCAGTGACATCACGAAACTTCCCGCCTATGTGTTGCGCTTCTGGGAATCCGAGTTCAACTTTTTAAAGCCAAGGAAAAGTCGCGGGCATCAGCGTCTCTATGTCCGTCGTGATATCGAACAGGTTCTTGAGATCAAACGCATGCTCTATGATGAAGGCTATACGATCGCGGGGGTGAAGAGATTCTGGGCCCGACGCGGGCGACGCGTCAATCGACAGATCCGTCCGCACGATGTCACCGAGCGAGTCCGCGGAGAGTTGCACGCGATCTTGCGGATCATGGAATCGTATGACCGCTGAGGACCGTAGAAGAGCGCACGCAGCCTGATTAGAGAGCCACCGGAGCCACCCAAATGCCAGAGTCGGCGTCGGGGCGTAGCGCAGCCTGGTAGCGCACTCGCTTGGGGTGCGAGCATAGGGGGATTACTCAAGTCATTGATGGCCTGCGTAATCCCCTTATTGTTCAGCAACAAGCGCAATCATACTGTTCAGTTCTCTTTGTTCCACTTCATCGCTTTCCTGCTCAGTTTGGTGGCATTTCTAACACCGTATTAACACGACCTACATACCCCCCACCCCCAAAAATTTCGCACCCAGCGGCGTGTGGGAACGAATTTCAAGGCGGCACCAAGTTTCGGTCGATGGAATCACCAGCACTATTCTCAGCTCGCGTCCGCTGATCGCAACAGCGCCCGTCAACGCGAAATGGCGGTGAAGGACCACACCCGGCGATTCTGGCGATTGGGGCGGGCAGGTGTTGTCTCTCTACACTACGTACACGCTACCGGCGTTCCCCGAGCCGGATATCAGCCTGACGTTTGAGCTGTTGCTAGGGATGCTTGGTCTCGGCGGGATGCGTACGTACGAGAAAATGAAGGGCGTGGCGAGAAAATGACCGGCGGGGAAGTCAGGCTGATCATCGAGGCGAATCGTATTACGAATGAGCGCATTGAAGAAATGCACGCGGATTTTCGTGAGATTAAATATCTGGTCGAGAAGCACGACAAAGTGTACCGTGTCGGCGCG
>JBOHOS010000532.1:0-1030 GCA_050731295.1 Nitrospiraceae bacterium
GTACATTGAAGATGTTTCGAACCGAGAACCAAGTTGGATGATTCTATGAGGGGAATTCGTTTGAGCCCCGTAAATACTGGTATTTCTGCTCTTAAGCGTGTTGACACGCTCACGTGTAAAAAGTAGCCTGTCACCATTTCCACCGTGAACCACGCCGTCAGTGCCATGGCGAAGATCTATCTCTCCTCCACGTACGAAGACTTGAGATACTATCGCCGAGACGTTTTGTGCGTCCCGAGAAGGAGCGATGATCGAGTAATCCCACTATTACCTCGATCTTGAACGTAGAAGCCTCAGAGTCCTATGAGCTACAAGGCGTTTGTCTCTTCCACTTTTGAGGACTTAAAGCTTCATCGAGCTCACGTCATCACGTCATTACGCCGGGCAGGGTTCTTCGTCGATCCGATGGAGGATTGGCCCGCGGATAGCGACGAGCCGAAGCGGTTTTCCCAGGATCGACTCAATGATTGCGATTTGTGCGTACTGCTCGTTGCGTTCCGCCGAGGCTACGTTCCGGACGGTGAAACCCGAAGCATCACGCAGCTTGAATATGACGCTGCCGTCGAACAGGGTATCGATATTCTCGCGTTCCTGCTCGATGAAAATGCCGCCTGGCCCCGGAAATTCGATGAGCTGGAGAAAGATCCTGAACTCAAATCATGGCGTGACCATCTCGGGAAACGCCATGGTCGGGAAGTTTTTACGTTAGAACCTCGCTCTATTGACATGACCGGTGCCCTGGGGCGTTGGTTTGGGAAGAAGAACGCAGACCAACCCGAGCAGGGGCCAATTGAGCGCCTCACGTGGCCCGAGGGAAAGTCGCCCTATCCCGGATTGATGAATTTCACACGCGAGTATGCACCGGTGTTTTTCGGGCGCGACTTGGAGGTGAGCGAGATCCTGGACCGCATGCATGGCCTGGAAGGCCGGTTCATCCTCGTCAGCGGCGACTCGGGGGTAGGCAAATCGTCCGTGGTCGCTGCCGGTGTCCTGCCGCAGATCGAAGAGGGCGGTCTTCCCGGCGGCGAGA
>JBOHOS010000533.1:0-1767 GCA_050731295.1 Nitrospiraceae bacterium
TGTTGATCTTGTGCGCGCCCGTGTGCGCGAGATCTTCTCGTTTGAGATAGATCTTCGCGCCGCCGAGCTTGCGGGTCAGCCGTTCGGCGAAATAGAGCGGCGTCGGTCGCCCGACGTAGTCCTTGAGATAACGCGCCAGTTCGGTCTTGAAGGAAGCGTCCTTCTGCGCGGCGGCATAGGCATCCTCCAGTTCGAGGAGCGCCGGCATGAGAGTTTCGGGCACATACCGGCCGCCGAATTTTCCGAATCGGCCGTGCTTGTTTGGGATCGTCGGCATGCTTGAAAGAATGAATGATGGTTATTGGGGTTAGCGGCCCACGATTCTCATAGGGCAGTATAGGCTTAGGGGCTGGGCGACGCAAGCTTGACGGCCTGGATAAAGGCCTTCACTTTTTCCGGATCTTTCTTCCCGGGCGCAAGTTCCACTCCGCTACTGACATCCACACCATAGGGACGAACGTACGCGATCGCCTCCCCCACATTGTCAGGCGTGAGACCGCCGGCTAACAGCACCGGCGCGATGCGCGCCGCCTCTGCGGCAAGCATCCAGTCCGCCACCTGTCCGGTCCCGCCATACGCGTTCTCTGAAAAGGAATCGATGACGAAGCCGCGCACCTGTGCCCGGCCCTTGTATTCCGCCAGCGCCAAAAAGCTCGACACGTTCCGGAACCGAATCGCCTTGAGCACCGGCCGTCCGAGCTGCTCGCAATAGGCGGCCGTCTCATCACCATGAAGTTGCGCCAACGCCAACCCGCACGAATCCATGACATCCCGCACCACTTTCAGGTCCTCATTCACAAAGACCCCGACCGGCAGCACAAACGGCGGAAGCAGCCTCACGATGGCCCGGACGACATCGGCGGTGACATAACGCGGACTGGACTTGTACAAGACAAATCCCAACGCATCCGCGCCGGCCTCGACGGCGGCGAGCGCATCGTCGGGATTTGTGATGCCGCAGATTTTAATTCTAACGTTGAACAGAGATGAAGGATTCATAAAGACGCTTGAGGCCGGCTTAAATATTACAACTCCTCACACAACTTGAAAGGACTTCCCCATAGGTTGGAAGTCTTCTGTTTCCTGACGCTCTAGTTTAAATCTGATCTCTTGAAAACGCTTGACCGTTTCTTGTGAATAGAGCCGTTCACCGCAATGAAGACAGACTTCAGAATGCACCCTGATGGCGGCGGTATGGATTCCCCCTCTCAAAAGCTTCTCAACCTCTTTCTCCACGAGTTCTCTCTCACACACAGGGCACTTCTCAAATGGCATCATGGTGGTCCTTTCCTTTTCCGCCAGTCAGTCCATCGTCAGGATCAGGACGATATACCGTTACCAAGACGGCCCATTGATTTTGCTCATTATACGCCCAAACAGTTATGTGCCGGATCACCGCCGAACGTCTGCCCATAGACGAGGTACCTTGGATATGGCTTGCTAGTCCGGTAGTCCTCAATAATTTCTCCATGAAGAACAGCGTAATAAATCTCATTGAATATCAGCCCATCCGCCACTGCTTCTTCATCGGCATGATCCGTGATTCGAATTCGATTGCTTCGGATAGCATCAAAAATTTTCTGAATCTCCATTCAGCCTTTTCTTGCTTACTTCACTGGCACTGAAAGTCTGTATTCATGCCTTCCAAGGTTTTGACCCACTCCGTTGCAATAGTTTGCGATTGTTTCACTCGGCGATCGACAGGAGCGGCATCGACCAGCAGCGTGACTGACTTGTCGAGGTGTTGCTTGGCGAGACGCATGCTGC
>JBOHOS010000534.1:0-1105 GCA_050731295.1 Nitrospiraceae bacterium
CCATACAGGTGTTCGGCGCCTTTGTTCCAGTAGCGGATCGTGCCGTCTTGAGTCCGAACCACCACCGCATCTTGAGCCAGATCGACCACCGAATCCTTCGTGCCCTGTCTACTGGATTCTTTCGCGGCCTGCTCGCGATTGATTTCAATGACCGTGGCGGACTTGTCTTTCCCGTTACGCTGGAGTTCCCATCGACTGGCCACAGTCACATGAGACCCGTCGCGGCGTTCGTGCACCAGTTCACCCTCCCAGCGTCCGGTCTTCTGGAGTTCCGCCTCAATGCTGGCGAGCGGCTTGGGAAAGACGGTTTTCAGCAGGTGGTGCGAACTTTTCCCCAGTGTCTCCGTAGAGGCCCATCCATACAAATGTTCAGCCCCTTTGTTCCAGTAGCGGATGGCGCCTCCCGGAGCACGAACCATGACGGCGTCCTGGGCTAGATCGACCATGAGATTTTTTTTACTCTCCCCGTTGGACTGTTTCGTTGCGATCTGCACCCGTCCGGCGAGCGATTGGTGAAGAGCCTCGGCCGCAATGCGATGTCCTTCGACAGTCCAGTGCGTATCGTCTTGCAAGTAAACGGGTATTCCTCTTTGCGCCGCCGCCCTCAGAGAAGGCGTGAGATCGAGATACAGAATGTCGGGGGAAATCTCAGCGACCATCGTCCGGATCCGTTCCGGAAGATCATTGAGCTTCCAGGTCCTCACCGCATCGGAGACTTCTACGATGTTGGGCAGTCCGAGATAGACCCGGTGTGTATCGGGTGCAAACACGACCATGAATTGAATGCCTCGCTCGTGGGTGATCTGATACGCGGCTTCAAACGTGGACCGAATTTTGCGCAAACTTTCCATCTCCCGGGGGTCCAAAGCCGTCTCATTCTCGTTCGCTACGAAATAGACCCGCTCCTGCCTCCCTTCCGCATCCTGCGCCACGACATAATGCTGTGCCAGATCGGCATTAGGAGTACAGGTGCGCGGCAGGCTAAAAAGAGTCCACAAGGCATTTCTGGTGAATGACCGTAGCCAGCGTGACTTGAGAAATTCGACGTCCTGCGACAACGTGGCAACCTGTTCATCATATTCATGCACGTTACGCAGGTCATTCC
>JBOHOS010000535.1:0-5996 GCA_050731295.1 Nitrospiraceae bacterium
GGATAGTAACGGGACTATCTGGGTTTCTCCGGGTCTTCGAGCGCGTGTTCAGCTTGGGACCCCCGCATTATAGTGTCCCTGCAAGGGCGGAAGCATGTAGTGACGACCGGGCCCTGGATTAAAAAAAGAAGCATGGACAGAGATTGGGTGGCCTGCCGAAACCCCGAACAGATGCCCGAGAAGGAAAATTCTTCGACGAAACCTTCCGCTGTTCTCATGACAGGTTCAGACCTTCAATGAAGAAACGACAAGACAGAGGCGGTCGTGAATCGCAAGCATTGCAGGAACCCGTCGTTATCATCGGGGGCGGTCCCGCAGGCCTCACGGCGGCGTACGAACTGGTGCGGGCAGGTATTCGCCCGATCGTGCTGGAGAAGACCGACAAAGTCGGAGGCATCGCTCGCACGGAATCGTACAAGGGATTCCGCTTCGACATGGGAGGGCATCGGTTTTTCACCAAGTCCGACCTCGTCAAACTCATATGGGAAGAAGTTCTCGGAAAGGATTTTCTCCGCCGTCCGCGCCTGTCCCGCATCTACTATAAAGGGCGGTTTTTCCACTACCCGCTCCGGCCCTGGAACGTGCTGAACAATTTGGGCCTGATAGAAGCCGCGCGCATTGTAATCAGTTATCTCCGATGGCGCTTCTTCCCCTATAAGGATATGGAGAGTTTCGAACACTTTGTCACCAATCGCTTTGGGCGGCGATTGTTTCAAACGTTCTTTCAAACCTATACCGAAAAGGTGTGGGGGATTCCGTGCTCCGAACTCAAAGCGGAATGGGCCGCTCAGCGCATTAAAGATCTGTCCATGAGGACCGCGTTGCTTCGAATGCTCGGCCAAGGGACCGGGAACGTTCGCTCACTCATCGAGGAATTCTCCTATCCTCGCCTTGGCCCTGGAATGATGTGGAATGCCGTGAAGAAGTACCTCGAAAAGCACGGAGCGGCGGTGCGATTGAACACCGACGTCATCAGCATCGGCCGGGAGGGCACTGTCGTTCGCCATGTCACGATCGCATCGGGCGGACGGACGGAAATCTTGCCCGCCGGGCATGTCATCTCCAGCATGCCGGTGACCGAGGCGATGAAGAAGCTTGAGCCCGCCGTCTCCGCTCCCATTCAGGCCGCGACACAGCAACTCCGCTATCGAGATTTTCTGACGGTCTGCCTGATTGTGAATCGCCCCTCGCTCTTTCCCGACAATTGGATTTACGTTCATGATCCCTCGGTCAAGGTCGGCCGAATCCATAATTTCAAGAACTGGAGCCCCGACATGGTGCCTGATCCTTCCAAATCCAGTTTGGGCTTGGAGTATTTCTGTCAGGAGGGGGACGAACTCTGGACCATGCCGGACGCGGACTTGATTGAACTCGGCAAACAGGAGGTCAACCGAATCGGCTTGGCGAACGAAGCCGACATCGAGGATGGGGCTGTCTTCCGTGTTCCGAAGGCCTATCCTGTCTATGACTCCACGTATCGTGATGCCCTCAACCACATCCGTGAATTTCTTCAGGGCCTGGAAAACTTTCAGACGATCGGGCGCAACGGATTGCACCGTTACGACAACCAAGACCATGCCATGCTCACCGGCATCCTGGCTGTTCGTAATCTGTTGGCAGGCGAGCAGCACGACCTGTGGAATATCAATAGCGATGCCACCTATCACGAAGAGATCAGGCCGCCGCTCTCAAAACCCGGGTCTTGATCGTCACGTCCGTATCGTCTCATGACTCCGGATCAAGAACGAATCAAGCTCGGAATCATTGGCTGTGGGTGGGTGACCCAGGCCTGGCATCTGCCGGCCCTGACCGCTCTGAAGGAAGTGGACATCGTGGCGGTGGCGGACTGTGATGCCGCGCGCATGAAGCTCGCCGCTGATCGGTTTCACATCCCCCATCGGTACGGACATGCGAGCGCGCTCCTGAACCATCCGGCGCTCGATGCGGTGGCAGTATGCGTGCCCCCGCAGCACCACGTCGAGATCGCTCTGGCTGCGCTCGACGCCGGAAAACACGTGCTTATTGAGAAACCGCTGGCGCTGACTCTCACAGACTGCGACACTCTCGCGGAGCGAGCCAGACAGACGTCCACCACGGTCATGGTGGGGTTCAACCTCCGCTGGCATCGCTTGATACGACAGGCGCGCGCGGCCCTTCATGATGGCGCGTTGGGACCGCTGTCGATGATTCGGACGGCCTTTACCAACGGCGTGTATCACAACAGCAGCATTCCCCGGTGGCGACGGCAGCGCGCACTCGGCGGAGGGGTCCTGCACGACATGGCGGTGCATCACTTCGACCTTTGGCGTTTCTTGCTGCAGAGCGAAGTGAAAGAAATCTCCGTCACCTCGCAGGCCGGCCAGGGGGACGATGAAACCGCCGTCGTCACCGGTCGCATGGACAACGACGTGTTGCTGTCGGCCGCGTTTTCTGCGGGAACCAGCGACACGCATGAGCTCGAATTCTACGGACAGAACGGTCGCCTGCGCCTGTCCTGTTATCGCTATGACGGATGGGAATGGCAGCGTCTTGCAGGGACCTCCGGCGGGATTGGAACGCGTCTCAGGGCTCTGGCGTCGAAGATGCGCACAGCCCCGTACGCGCTGGCGGCTTTGCGGAACGGAGGCGAGATGCTGGCCTCCTATCGCGGCCAATGGCGTCATTTCATCGAGTGTGTTCGACGGCGGACACCGGCCGAATGCACGATCGAGGACGGCCGGCGAGCCGTGCAGACAGCCCAGGCTGCATTCGAGTCCGCATCGTGCGGACGACCGATTACCCTGAATCGTTGAACATGGAGCAGACCATGCTGAATAGCCGTGATCCGGACCTGTCGGTCATACTCGTCACGCCGGACTGCTATGAGACCATTCGGAGGACCGTGAAGCATCTCCGGGCACAGGCCGCCTGTGACCGCCTCGAAGTCGTTATCGTGACATCGGCGCCTGACATGCTGAACCTCGATGAGACAGAGATGAGCCGGTTTCTCGCCTATCAGGTTGTCTCCATCGATCGGATTCATTCCATCGCATCGGCCAATGCCGCGGGTGTTCGACGGGCTCGCGCCCCGGTTGTGGCCCTCGGCGAAGATCATGCCTTTCCGGCTCCCGGTTGGGCCGATGCCCTCCTCGCGGCCCATCGCCGGCCCTGGGCGGTGGTCGGGCCGGCGATTCGTAACGCTAATCCCGACAGCGTGGTCAGTTGGGCCGATTTGTTGATCGCTTATGCGCCGTGGGTGCATCCCGCCCCAGCCGGTCCCCGCGACCATCTGCCGGGACACAACAGCAGCTACAAGCGTGACATCCTGCTATCATACGGATCGGATATGGAAACGATGTTGGACGCGGAGAGCGTGCTGCACTGGGATCTACGGGCAAAGGGACATCAACTCTATCTGGAACCGGACGCGCAGATTTTCCACATGAATTTCGGACGGCTGGCTTCTTGGTTGCCGGCTCAGTACTACAGCGGCCGTGTGTTTGCCGCATCGCGCGCGCAAGGATGGCGACCGCTGCAACGCCTGCTGTATGCCCTTGCCGGACCGCTGATCCCGATGATCCGTTTCCGGCGTATTCTGTCGCAGGTGCGTCAGTCAGCCTGTTGGAAGCAGTTACCGAGAGGTGTCATGCCCTTGCTGGGTCTCGGTCTTGTGGTCAGCGCGTGTGGTGAGATGATCGGCTATGTGGCCGGGGTGGGCCAATCGAAACCCAAATTGGCCGCATTCGAGTTTCATCGTGTCCGCCATCTCGGAAAGCGGCGGCGGCCGTCAGAGGCTCTAGTTGAGATGTGAGCGACGCTCTCGTCGCCGCCACAACGTCCATGCCCAAACAGCGACGGCCACAGCAATGGTGATTTCTCGAAGCTCGGACGGGATGTTGTCGCGGGTCAGCCGCCCGAGAAGAAACCCATCACGGGGGATTACGGCAGCGGCCAGCCAATACATCTGTGCCGTCCAGGGCGGAATCGGCAGTTTCAGCACCCATGTCAAACGGCGGAATCTCTCGCTGAACGCAAGCGCGAGCGGCAAAACAGCGCCGCCCGACACGGCCATCCACCAAAGGATCTCATTGGCCCAGTGCTTGCCTGAGAGAGACCCGGGGAGACTGAGATTGTGCACACTGAACTCCTGCTGAATATTGGCTCCCTCCAACCAACTTGGCGTCGCATAGTGCAGGAACGTTTGGCCCCAATTCATTTCCTCACCGGCGACGAACACGCAGCCGACCGCCAGGATAAGCAGCCACCACCGCTGAAAGCCGGACGCGGGATGCAGAACGAGTCGGGGAATGGACAGACACAAGAGCACGATGCCGGCGAAGCCGTAGCACAGGACGGTCAGGTTCTGGAGCAATCCGTTTTCTACCGTCAGCGCAGAAGCCAGTGTGTCGTCATAGAAGAGGCTGATGCCGACCCACAGCATCCAAAACGGAAGCAGGAGCCACAAGGTGGCTCGGAACCATACGGGCGATACGTCCGGGACCAGGTCGCTGACCGAAGGAGGGTGCTCGCGGGTATGGCGCCGGGTCAGATCTGCGTGGGCAGTACGCACGAGTATGTTCCTGCGTTTGTTTCCACCGCACCATGCATCCGCATCGAGCAGAAGTGGCCGGCCTTGTCGAATGAAGCGCTCGACATCTTACCTGTCGTCGTCACACTGTGGACGCATGACAAGAGAGAAGAGCAGAGCCGCAAGAAAGAACGCGCTGGACACCGCCGACCCGGCCTACGACGAAGGCTACGGTCAGGCAGAATTGGAGCCTGACCGCCTTGACGGGCTTCAGCAGGTGTCATCGAAGAACGCAAGATTTTGCATGCTAACGCAGCGCACAAGACATTTCAACAGAGACCGTCCGGGAAAGTCGGCCGTCAAGACTCAAGTGAGACCGAACACAATGGGCCCCATGATGAAACAGCCGCAACCGTTCTTTTCCATTATCATTCCCACCTACGGCCGCCCGGACCAGTTGGCCCTGTGTCTGCAGGCCCTGCGACGGCTTGATTATCCCCGCACGCATTTCGAAGTCGTCGTGGTCAATGATGGGTGGAATCATCCACTAGAGCCGGTCACGACTCCATTCCGGGATGATTTGAACCTGACTGTTTTACAGCAGCCGAATGCCGGACCGGCCGCAGCAAGGAATTTTGGGGCCGCCCATGCCAAAGGCGAGTTCTTCGCATTTACGGACGACGATTGCATGCCTGCGACAAACTGGCTGCTGACGCTCGCCGAACGCTTCCGTCGGGCTCCCGAGCACCTGATTGGAGGACGGACCCTCATCGCACTGTCCGACAATATGTATTCCAAGACGAGTCAAGCGATCATCGAGGTCGTTTATGCGTATTACAACTCGGATCCCGCCCGGGCCAGTTTTTTCGCATCAAATAATCTCGCCGCGCCGGCCGACCGTTTTCGAACCCTCGGCGGCTTTGATCCGACGTTCAGAACCTCGGAGGACCGTGACTTCTGCGATCGCTGGCTGCATCGCGGCTACCTGATGACCTATGCTCCCGACGTGACGGTCCATCACGCGCATCCGCTCCGGTTCGGCTCCTTTTGGAACCAGCACTTTGCGTACGGACGCGGCGCCTGGCGATATCACACGGCTCGAGCCCAGCGCGGATCAGGACAATTTCGACCCGAACTTAAATTTTACATGAGCCTCCTCAGGTATCCGTTTGTCTGCGGTCGAAATGTCCAAGCGGCGCGCATGTTCCTGACGCTGCTCTTAGCGCAGACCGCTAACGCAGCGGGGTTCTTCAGACAGTGGATAACCCAGGTCTGGCCGTCGAGGGTCGCCGCCGAATAACCTTTTCTCGATTACTCGCCCGGATCAAGAATCAACTGAGGTTCCAATTCGGCTTGCGCTGGTTCGGCTACATCATCGCTGCGACCACAGATCGAGCGTTATGAAACCAACCCGCGGCGTCACGCAGCGTGCTGATCCTTCGCCTGAAGTAGAAAGACCAGCATGACAGGTGAAATGCTTGTGGAGACT
>JBOHOS010000536.1:0-1260 GCA_050731295.1 Nitrospiraceae bacterium
ATCGTCGCCCGGGCAATAGTCGAAGCCATAGGTCTCATCGTAGCTTTTCGCCGGACAGTTCGGATCGCCGGGCTTGCAGCAGTCCGGATCGTTGATGAGCCCCCAGATGGCGAACCGCTTGTCGCGGGATTCGGCGTTCAAGACACGGTACCAGTCGATCACCACGCCGAATCGCTGTTGGTAGACGTATGTGAAAAACCGCGCGTTGCCGGCCGTCGCGTTGAACCAGATCTGGGCGCCGGCGAGCTCGGACTCATTGAGCGCGTCACCGCCGTAGCGAAAACTTGATTCCTGTGCCTGCTGGGTTCTCGGGGCCGTTTGCCCCGTGGCGTCGCGGTTCTGCGCAACGGCAACGAAGCCAAGACCCACCACCAGCGTCACGGCGACAACCATCTGTTTCATCACTGGCTCCTCCTTGTAGTGTCACCATCATCGCTTCCGGTCACGATGGCAATCGGATTCGTTTGCCGCGGCAGCGGCTCCGGCTCCTCCGTGACGGCGCCATTTGTCGAGGGCGTGTCTCCGAACGCCTGCTCGGCGGTCATCTTGAGATAGTCTTCAATCTGCGACTTGAGCAGGTCGAGAGGGGACCGTCTTCCGGTCATGACGTCCCGGTTCCATCGATCATCCCATTGTTCCTTTAGGCAGATCTGCTGAATAATGTGCGAGCCCAGCATGCGATAGCTTTCAAATTGCGATTCGCTGAACCATTGATCCCCGGTCGATTCATGTGGAAATGCAGGATTCGTTTGGGCGTAATTGAATACGTCGATCGGCTCATCATCGTCACACAGGGCTGGTTTGATATAGATGAGAGTGCCGTCGGATTCTGCCGCGTCCAGCGCGGAATACTGAATGGTGCCGAGGGCGCAATACTTTGGGATGTCGGTGGGTTGCTTCCGTTTGCTGTCACGTCCATAGATCCGAACGTTTCGGAGCGTAATCGGAATTCCTAAATCGATGCGGATCTTTCGGATGGCGTTGCCGAGATCTTCAAACGCGCATTCCGGATCTCGGCCGGAGTCGATAGCCAGGATGAACCGGCAATGGCGGAGCACCATCTCATACAGGCCGAGGTTCTCAAAATGCCCTCCATCGGACAGGTAGACGTATTTGTAATCATCATTGGTGAACCCCAGCGCTTCATAGATCATGGGGCCGATCGAAAAAGTCGGGCTGGTCTGGCCGAAGGTATCACGGCCGGCCTTGCCGGGATTGCCGAGCCACCAACCGAGCCGCGCATTGAACAGCGTCATCAGC
>JBOHOS010000537.1:0-4425 GCA_050731295.1 Nitrospiraceae bacterium
GCCCCACGCCGTGATGATTGTATTGCCCGATGTTGACGCCGGTCAGCACCAGTTCCCGGTGCCCTTTTTCCACCAACTGCTCGGCTTCTCGCAGCACGTCCTCGAGATGGCGGCTGCGTTCATGACCTCGCGCGAACGGAATAATACAGAACGAGCACATGACGTTACAGCCGTCCTGAATTTTCAGATTCGCCCGTTTGGACGAACACTCGCCGGCGCCATCATGCGCGAAGTCATCGCGATTGATCGTTCTGGTGTGGAGGAGCTGAGGCGCCGCCGGCTTGCGCAAGGACTGGAGCGACGGAAGATAATCCGGGAGACGCATCTTGTACTGAGCGCCCACGATCAGGTCGATGCCCGGCACACGGCGAAGCGCTTCCGCGCCGGTCTGCGCATAGCAGCCGGTGATGGCCACGAAGGCATGGGGCGAATGACGCAAGGTTCGCCGGACGTCATAGCGGCAGGTTTTCTCGGCGTCCTCAGTGACCGAGCAGGTGTTGATCACCAGCAGATCCGTCGGCGCGCCGAATTCGACCAGCTCGTAGCCGTCCCGCTTCAAGCGATCCGCCAGCAAGGCGGTTTCAGCGTGATTAAGACGGCAACCGATGGTATGGAGCGAGGCGCGCATGCGCCGATATTATAGGGGACGCGCCGATTCGGCGGCAAGCCGAGAAGCGTGGAAGGTTTTTGCCGTCATCCGTGTGCCGTTGACACAATCCGCACCGACCGTGCTAAGATTCGATCAAACGCCTCCGAACGTCTGCGCCAACTCTTGCTGAGGTGCACTGATGAGCGTACGAGCTGCGTTGCTGGCCTTGGTGATCGCCTTGGCGTTCTGTGTTCCGGATGGCGGCTGGACAAAAGAAACCCTTCCGATTGAGCCTGATGAAAATTTGCGCGTGGATGAGCAGTACGATCATGAAGCGCGGATGTTTCTCATGCTGTACTCGTTAAAGGGCAACGGCGAAGTGGATTATGTGACGGGTCGAATGGTTCAGGAGTATACCCGCAGCCACTATGGAAATCCCGTCTACTATACCGAGCAGTTTCCTCTCTTTTATTGGTGGAACCACACCATGTGGAATGACCCCGAGCAAGACGGGGTGAACGGGAATGAGCGCGTGTATCAGGAAAACATCGAATTCGATCAGTCGCGCTTCAAGCCCTGCGTCTTCAACGGCCAGCGCTGTTAACCGCTGACGTGGCCGTTTCTTCTTCGCTGACGCTCCCGCCGGAAGATTTCCGCCCTTCTCCTCCATCGTCCGCGTTCGGCTACTGTTCAAGAACGTCGTGGACCTCGCGAGCCGGGTTGGGCATAATGCACCGCCGAATCAGCCCGTCCTGCGAGGCCCGGTGAAACCAGCCTTGTTCGATATCTTCAGCAACCGGCGCGTCGGCGTCATGCTGCCGTTGGGGTTTGCATCGGGGCTCCCTCTGGCCCTGACGGCCGGGACGCTTCAGGCCTGGTTAACCGTCGCCGGGGTGGACCTGCGAACGATCGGCATCTTTACGCTGGTCGGGCTCCCGTACACGTTGAAGTTCTTGTGGGCGCCGGTGATGGATCGATTCGTCCTGCCCTGGCTGGGGCGTCGAAGAGGGTGGATGATCGTAGCGCAGCTGGGGCTGATCGCCGGCATTATGGCGATGGCTGCCACCGATCCGAGTCAGGCGCCGTGGCTGCTGGCGGCCCTGGCGATGACTGTCGCCTTTATGTCCGCCTCTCAGGACATTGCCTTTGATGCCTATCGAGCCGACGTGCTGAAACCGCCGGAACGCGGCTTCGGCGCCGCGGTGTCGGTCACCGGGTACCGGATCGCCATGCTCACCTCCGGCGCCGTGGCCTTGATTCTATCCGAACAGATCGGATGGCGGACAACGTATGTGGGTATTGCGTCATTATTGCTCATCGGTGTCGGCGCGACATGGGTCAGCCCGGAGCCGTCATCAGGCGGGACGGCGCCTCGGACGTTGAGCGAGGCCGTGTGGGGACCGATTCGGGAGTTCTTTTCCCGCTCTCCGGCGGCGGGTCTCCTGCTCCTCATCGTGCTCTACAAGGTCGGGGATGCCTTTGCGGGTTCGCTGACGACGGCGTTCCTGATTCGTGGCGTCGGGTTTTCCCCTTCTGAGGTCGGGGTCGTCAATAAGGGCATGGGAATGATCGCGACGATCCTCGGCGCGCTGGCCGGCGGGGCGCTGATGGCGAAATTGGGTCTCTTCCGGTCGCTGCTCATGTTCGGCCTGCTGCAGGCCGTGTCGAACCTGTCGTTTATGCTGCTCGCCTGGGCCGGAAAAAGCTATCCCATGATGGTCTCCGCGGTCGCCTTTGAAAACATCGCGGGCGGAATGGGGACGGCGGCGTTCGTCGCCCTGATGATGTCCCTATGCGACCACCGCTACACCGCCACGCAATACGCCGCCCTATCGGCCATGGCGGCGCTGGGGCGAGTCTTTGTCGGGCCTCCGTCGGGATACGTCGTCGAAGCGGTGGGGTGGGTCACGTTCTTTTTCATCACCTTCTTGGCCGCCCTGCCGGGCTTGTGGCTCTTGTGGCAACTGCGGGAGCATTTGCTCAATGATCGTCCGAGCTCAGCTGAAAGCGCTCAATGATGATGCGTCGGGGATGCCGATCACTTGAGCCGTCGCTGCAGAACCAGGATGAAAATCATCAGGGTCGGCAACGGAGCAAATACGAACGGCACGAACCAGATCGCCAGATTTTTCCCCCTAACCCTGGCTTGGTCGAACATCCAGACAAAGATCCAGATGACGAGACCGATGTAATTCAGGAGTATCCATCGCGTCATGTGGGGTTTCAGCGCGCTGGTTTCACCGCCCGGGCCTTGAAAGAAGAACACTGCGATCAAAATCGTAAAGGCGGCCAGTACTCCAATGACGAGACGCTTGCTCCAGACATACATAGATCCCTCCCTTTTTCACCCGCTACTTCACCTGCTCGATCCCCAGGCGCGCGCCGGGCCGCGCCTGTTCCGTGGCCGAGCCGGCCCAGATTGGCTCTTTTCCTATCTCACCCGCCCACCCCGCGTCCCTTTCCCAATTGGGTCGGAATTCGCTCACGGTGGGCGAGGAACATAGGGAACGGGGCGTGAATTGTCAAACGGAAACAGCTGATGTTCACGGACTGCGGATCATCCACGCCGGTAAGTGCGGCTCAAATCCGTCGGCGGTAGCATGAGTACTCGAGCGCTCCTGATCATGGTCGCCTTCTTGGCCGTCTGCGTCACGCTGGCCGCGACCAACCCCACGACGACGGACTATGGAACCTTCTTACAGGCATCCCTCAGCCAGGCGCTTGAGCGTATGGATCAACGCGAGCCGACGAATCAACGAAAAATGATTAGCGAGCTGCTCACCGTGCAGGGAAAACGCGTGATCGAATCCCTGATCCGTTCGAATACCGTCCGGCGCAATTATGGATTGTTCAGTATTTTTGAAACCCATGCCTTCGAGGTCCGGGTCGTTGTTCTGGGGGTGGGGAAACATTTTTTTCCTCTCGACGATCAGAAAGCGATGGCCAAAAAACTCGGACAGCTGGTGCTGTAGCCGGGAAAATTTCCCCGCTCCTGTTGATAAGTTCGGTCGAATTCTCCTCTTTGCCGCCTCTAACGCGGTAATTCCATTATCCCCAGACTTTTCCACTTTATCCACAGCCATCCACTATATTTTGTGTTGACAAAAGGTTGGAAGAGCTATATATGGGCACTTGCGATTACGCAGGTCATCCACCATCCGGTTCACATCTCCAAAAAGTCATACCTAAGGGAGGCAAATGACGTGAGGATCGAACGCAGATTCACACGACCGGGACAGAGCCCGTATGAGGGCATCACGTTCTCGAAGCGATCTTCTGAAATCAGGAATCCCGATGGCTCGACGGTCTTCAAGCTGGAGAACATCGACACACCGAGTCAATGGTCCCAGCTTGCCGTGGATATCCTAGCGCAGAAGTATTTCCGGAAGGCCGGCGTGCCTCAGGTCGGTCCCGACGGGCGTCCCCTCATCGGGGCGGACGGCAAGCCGGCGCCGGGCGGTGAGACGGATGCCAGGCAGGTCTTCCACAGACTGGCCGGCTGTTGGACGTCGTGGGGGAAGACCCACGGCTATTTCAACACCGAAGAGGACGCCTCGGCCTTTTACGACGAACTGTGCCACATGCTGGCACGCCAGATGGCCGCGCCGAACTCTCCGCAATGGTTCAACACCGGCTTGCACTATGCCTACGGACTCTCCGGCCCCTCGCAGGGTCATTACTATATCGACCCGAACACCCATGACATGGTGAAGGCGACCAATGCCTTCGAGCACCCGCAGCCCCACGCGTGTCAACCGTATCATGCGCTCATCTCCACGCCGCAAGGCCCGATCTCGATCGGCGATATCGTGACGAATAACCTGGTCGGTCTTGAA
>JBOHOS010000538.1:0-2750 GCA_050731295.1 Nitrospiraceae bacterium
GTCCCTTCGTGAAGCGACCCCGGCGAGGAGCCTGGCGTGGGTCGGCTTTGCGCTTCTGAACAGACGCCCGCATGGCCTGTGTTTTCTTACTTTTATTCCGGCCACCCTTCTTTTTTCGTTCCTTTTGATTTGGCATTGTCTCCTTCAGTCGTTGTGGCTCTTCAGCCGACTACCTCTTCCCGGACGTTACGCCTCTCGACTGTCCCTCTCCCGTTTTTCCCTTATCTCCTACCCTTCGACGACATCTAAAAAAGACCGTCGGGGCGGCTGGGTGAGCCCCCTATTGCGATTGCGCGCGTGACAACGAGCGCCTTCTTAGCGTGCGCGTTGCGCGAGCACGGGCAGGCTTACCCTAGCCATTCCGACCTCCCTTACACTCTTCCTCTTCCCTTCGGCTGCCCCTTCGTCGTCGCAATCTCCCTTGTTTCTTGGCTTAGACTTTCTCTTTCCTTTTTTTTATAATTTCGACGACCATTAAATTGTCGGCGCGGCCGTGTAGGGTCTCTATTGCGCGCATCCACCGAGCACATTCTGATCGTGCGCGGTGTGCGAGCACGGAGATCCTACATAGCCGCGCCGACCTCCCTTTTAATCTTCATCCTCCTCTCGGCTGTCCCTTTGTCGTCGCAATCTCCCCTGTCTCTATGATCTGCTTGAATCGGCGAAGATCCTCCTCGACCTGCTGGGCCGGCTCTTCACCGAAGAGCTTGGCGACGGCAACGCCCACTGTTCCAGCGAGAGGTTCGTACTCCAATTCAACTCTGATCTCCGTTCTTTTTCCGTGGGGCGCCGGGGCGAATCGCACCACGCCCCAATTGCTCACATCTGCGCGGTCGGTGGATTGCCAGGCAATCAGCTCATGAGGTTTTTCGTTGACGATCTCCGCTTCCCACGTGACGCTGGCCCCGGCGGGCGCTACGGCCGTCCACCGCGACCGTTTGTCGTCGATCACTTCCACCGACTTTAGGTGGCGCATGAAACGAGGCAGGTTTTCGAAGTTTCGCCAGAATTTGTAGACCTCTTCTTGAGGGCGATTAATGGTCATCGTTTTGACCACCTCAATCAATTGTGTTCCCCTGGTCGTTCTGACGGTATCGATCCCGAGCAGCCGATAAAGAGAGCTTCGTCCCTCAACGCCATGGTAGAGCAACCCTCCCACCGATGGCTGCTAACGCCGCCCCGCTCCAGGTCCTACGCCCCAGCCCATACAGAATAAGCGCGCTCCCGCCCAGGCCCGAGATCCACCGCTCGCCGTCCGTCACAATTCCGGCAGGATGAAGCGGCGCATCAAGAGATCGAGGATTGATCGTCTCTTGTAATCGCTCGTCCGTTGTAGTTTCCATGTTCTCTCCCTGATGACACTAGTCGGCAAGTAAAAGCATATCCGGAAGGACCGCGAAGAGTCTGTCAGCGGGCAATTCCAAAGAGTGTCCATCGCGCCTCCGGTCGACTATCGGAACCGAGGCAACACATCAATTTTTAACCTACACTTTTCGCTGGTCTTTCCTACACGAACTTCATCAATCCCCCGGCTCCACAGACGCGATCTAGGGTTATATAGTAGCCAGATGGAGTGAGGCGCCGAGGAACGATACAAACGATTCAATGAAATGAACGGAGGTACGACGATGACGATGAGGAAGACGCAAATCGTGCTGAGTGTCCTTGCGTTGGGCCTGCTGAGCTTTCCCGCTGTGTCGCTGAGCGAACAGCAACAGGTGACAGGCCAGAAATCGGTGGCTTTTCCCCAATCGGACAAATGCACAGCGAACTCACCGTGTCGAAATATCACGGGAGAAATCACGCGGATCGAGGAATCGTACTGGATTAAACTGGCTGACGGAAGGGAGGCACACCTGAAGGTTTCGAAAGATACCAAGATGGAAGGCTTACCTAAAGTCGGTGACAGCATCGCCGCACAATTAACCTCGACGGGAGATGCGGACGCAATCGTCAAACTCAAGGACCTGCCGAAACCCATGCAAATGGAGACCCCATCCCAGTCTCACCAAGAATTGCGCTGATGTCCCAGGAGGGTGGGTGTCACCGTGGCCCATCCTCCTTATTTTACGGTCTACTCACCGATTGACCACCGTGCGGCCGTTTGGATGCAGCGCCTGCCTGGTCATGTACGACGCATCATCGGACGCCAAAAATACATAATTGGGCGCGACCTCTTCCGGTTGACCGACGAGTTGAAATGGCACATCGGACCCGAACGCCTTGACCTTGTCCGCAAGGAACGTGGATGGGATGAGCGGCGTCCAAATCGGCCCGGGGGAAACGGCATTGACGCGGATACTCTGTTCCGGCGAGGAAGCGCGTGAACGCCACCATCGCTCCCTTGGTCGCTGGATAATCCAGCAGAATCGGGTTGCTCTTGTACGCCGTACGGAGCCCGGTATTGACGATCGCGCTTCTTTCTTCAAATGAGGCCGCGCGCCTTGACCATATCGGTTTCCTATAGGAAGAGCGCACCCGGTTTTGGCCTACACCACTTGGGAAGCTTAGCTGATGTCGGCATGAGCACATCTGGAGTACAGTCGCGCATTGAAACGTTCGCACAACTCACTACCATCTGTCGGAGACATAACCTACACCAAGAGGAGAGGCATCATGGCAAAGTCATCACCGGCGTCCGAGATCGGCGCGTCAACTATCGTGGATATGCTTCGTGAGGATCATCAGAAGGTCAAAGACTTATTCGATGAATTTGAGAACGCCGAGGATTCCAAAGAAAAGCAACGAAT
>JBOHOS010000539.1:0-5256 GCA_050731295.1 Nitrospiraceae bacterium
ATCCCCAGCTCCTCAATCGGCAAAATGTTGTAGTACCGCTCCAGATCAAACTTCTCGATCAGCTCAGCAGAAGCTCAACAATTTAATACTATTGTGACGGAGAACCCTGACCTTCATCTTTTAGGCATGCTGCTTGGAGAGCCGGAACGGTTGGTCCAAAGCCTCGACTGACGAATTGGTCAGAATCGCGCGGCTGCATGATGCTGATCAAAGGGATGGGTTAAAGCAATCCAATAGGCAGTATCGGCGAAGACTTCCTTCAAGGAAGACTGTTTCCACGCAGATAGTGATCATGATTCGCGGCGAGATTTGGTGGGCAGTTGTGAAAATTAGACTTGGGAATAGATCCCGCAATCTTTAGAATCTCTTCCCTGATAGGAGCATAAGACTTCTTCGTCTAGATGGAACTCGCTGTTTGCGACCTTATGCTTTTGCGTCTTTTGGAAGGCATGTCTGAATTATAGCCAGCACTCTGGCCTTATAGCACCCTAATTTTAAGATCAATCTTTACACGCTTTATACAAACTTTATATCGAGAGGCATGAATGGATAGACTGCTGTTTCTTATTCGCGCAAAGGCTCACATAGCAGAAAACTTGGGTAAATGATCCAATCAGTCCCCCGATCCTGTCTCCTCAACCGGGGCAATGTTGTAGTACAGCTCTAGATCAAACTCCTCGATCAACTCGTTCGCGGCTTCCTTCCCTTGATCGCCCCGTACTTCTTTGATGACGAGGTCTATCGCCATCCCGGCCTGGGAGCCGAATTGCTCGATGGCCGATTCAATTCGCTGACGCGCTTCTTCAAGAGTCACGGCACATCCTTTCGTGAATCACCGAACGATCGGGATGCCTAGCTTGAGAGACAGGTGGGATCACTGTGGAGGGAAAGATGGGGAGGAGCACGCTCTCTACGAGAGCGTTAGTCACGGCGGGGATCTTGGTGAGGATTTCAGGCTTCCCAGTCTATGCCGGGCTTGCACACCATCCTCAACGCTCGACCCCCATTTCGTTAATATTCCCTCGGGGCGTTCAACTCCTCCCCACTCGCAAGATTAGGTCTTCCTCCGATTGAAGTCAAGGCTGGTCACGTCTGTCGGATAAGATTGCACACGCCTCTACGGATCAGCCCTACATAGCTTTCACGCGGCGCCTGTTAGTCTGAATGGTCGAGACATAATCCAAACAGTAGCAGCAGGGAGGCCTTATGACACAGTGTAGGCGTGTAATCACGATCGTGTGGTTGGTTGCCACCGCCGCGCTCTTTGCCTTGCCGTGTTCGGCGCAACAAGGCGCTGCGCCGGGTGTTGGCGCCGCTCCTGGAGGTCCACCGGGCCCTGCCGTGAATCCCGGGATCTCAGGTGCGCCTGGCATGCCGAATCAGAGCGTCATCCCGGGTAGGCCAGGGTATGTTCCCGGAGCAGGTCCTATTCCTGGAGTCGGGCGAGGATCGGGACCCGGAGAGTCTACCGGTGTTCCTCCATCTGCCATTGGACCCGGTACATCGGGCATGGGTTCGCGGTCAGGAATCGATCGAGACATGGGTGCACAGGCAGGTTCCGAGATGGGGCCCGGCATATCCGGCTCCTTGCCGGTACCCGGCTCCCCCGCTTCGAAGCCAAGCTTTTCAGAACCCGGCCTCTCCGGACCGCGGATTGAACCGCTGACACGGGGATTCGGGCCGACTGCGCCCAGTTCCACGACCGCGCCCAACTCCAGTGGCATCGGGTTAGCGCCAGGATCGAGCCCCGGTGATGTGGGTGGAACAAGGCGATAACGGCTCCTGCAAAGGCGATCTTCTGCATTCGGAGACTCATCATGACCTTGCCCCGCGCGATCTCGATAGTGATACTGACGGTCACCTGTGTGAGTATGCTGGCCTGCGCGAGCGGGCCGCGGGAGAGAAAGATTGAGTTCGTGTATCTTGCATTGGGCGCGAGCGACGCGGCTGGTGTAGGCGCGTTGCCCACGACGGAAGGCTACGTCTTTCTCATCAAGTCGGAGCTGGATCGGCGGATCCCGGGCGTCGCCTTGCTCAATCTCGGCATTCCGGGCGCCCGCATCGATCTGATCAAGGAGCAGGTCAGGCTGGCTGCACAGGCCGGCATGAAAGCCAATCTCGTCACGGTGTGGACAGGCGGGAATGATCTCGTGCACGGCGATGACTCGAAGACGTTTCAAGAGGATCTCCGGTTTCTGTTACAGACGGTGAGCAACGATATCTCCAAGGTCGTCGTGGTGGCGAACCTCCCCGACCTGACCAAACTGCCTCGCTTCCGCCGAAGCCCGAGTCCGCTGGTCACTCCCGAACGCGTCCGGGCGTTCAACCGGGCGATCGAGCAGGAAGCCCGCGCCGTCAAAGCGCCGCTCGTCGATTTGTTTGCCGAGCCGGTCCGCGAAGAGCTGGTCTTCGACATCGATGGATTCCATCCGAACGATGCCGGTCATCGGGAACTGGCCAAGCAATTCTTAGCGGTCATTCTGCCGGCCTTGGGCGTGAAGTAGGAGGTATGAGCCGTGAAGACCTATAAAACAATGGAGGAGGCGGTTCAAAATCTGACTCAGCGGGGATTTACGTCGAACTTCGAGTTTCTCAACAATGCGTTCCGGGCGGTGGATACGGGGAAGACGTTCGCGGCGGACGACTTGACGATCGTCGAGCACCATCGGTTCGAAGGGGCCAGCGACCCGGATGATCTCTCCATTGTCTATGCCATCGAAGCTAAGGACGGCACGCGCGGGACCGTTGCGGATGCCTATGGTCCTTACGCTAATGCTGAGCTCGGCGCGTTTCTCAAAAATGTAACCATGCGAGAGAATCGATAAGGCGATCGCCCGCTTAATACCAGCAGGCGATCTTGAGTATGGAAAAGCGGCATGGTTGATGGGCGAGACGGGTTCAGATCACCATCCAGGATGTTCAAAAAGGCCGTCCTTCTCACCCGCCCAGCCCCAAGCACTATTTCACCCGTCCACCCCATGTCTGTCAGAACAGACTTTTTCCCGTGGGACGCGCTACTTCCCGGTGCGGTACGGGAGCATACAAACAAAGCATGCGACTATCCCAGCGCAGCTGAGTATAGGAGATACGAAGCCGGCGGCCTTTTCGACATCCTGCTAGAAACTCAAGAGCTTTCCCACCGCCGACGGCACCACGACTTTTTCTCCGAAGCGCGCCACCAGCGCCGTGACGGCTCTCCATCCCGTGCAGTGTCCCGGAACGATCATCCTTAAGCCAAATTGCGCCAAGTCTGTGATGGTATCCGGAATGATATCCTCCGGCCCGGCTCCGGATAGATGGAATCCACCCACCACCGCATAGAGCGGGATGTCGGGGAATCGATCCCGCGCGTGCGTCAACACGTTGACCACCCCTGCGTGGGAGCATGCCGTGAAGACCACGAGACCCTTCCTTTTAACCTGCACCGCCAGCCAACGTTCATCCATGATCCACGGGTCCGGCTCCCAGTCCGCGTTCGCCTTCATCCTGCAAAGGTGGTTCGGTAATCCGCGCTCGTATGGGGCGAGCCGGGGAATTTCTCCGCTGACATAGAAAAGGCCGTCGAGGAGTGACTGCGCTTCGGAGGAGTTGACGATGCTCGCGCCGTTTGTGGTCAACTCTTCGACCGTGGGGATGTTCTTGAGCGGGAGCACATCCCCATTCGTCAGCCTCAACGCCCGCACTCGGAACATGTCCGGATGCACGTACACGGGAGCGTTCCGGTTCTGACCGGCCGTGATCAGATCCAATGCCTTGAGCGCTCCTCCGCAATGATCATAATGGCCATGCGAGAGAACCACCGCCTCTATCGAGCCGAAATCGACCGCCAGCCGCCCCCCGTTTCGTTCAATCGCAAACCCTTCCGGCCCGGCATCAAAGAGCATGGTGCGCCGCGCGCCGTTGTGATAAGCGCTCACGATCAACGACAATCCATGATGCGCGCAACAGACCGCTTCGCCGGCCAATTCCCTCATGCCGGCCCTCAACAGGCCGCGCAGCTCCGACTGCACGTTTTCCGGATTGGTAGACAGGAGATCGGTGGCATTATCGACGAGGACCAGGACCTCCACCCGATCGGCGGGGTGCAGTTCGAGACGGCCGTGTGACGCGCTACGGACTGTGACCATGTCGTTTTCCTTTCTACTTCTTTCCTCAGCGCCTCTGGCGTGTCATCTTGATGCCGTACCGGGGACGGAGGGTAATGGTGACCTCCGGCTCCACGGGATGGCCGGGCACGAGCGTCAACTCATAGCGCTGCGCGATCAGCGCGAGGAGTAGCGGCCCTTCCACTAACGCAAAATGGCTTCCCACGCACGCGCGCGCTCCGCCGCCGAACGGCAGATACGCGAAGCGCGGGCATGGTCTCGTGTCTTCATGAAGAAACCGAGCCGGACTGAATGTGTCGGGGTCCTGCCAGAAGTCGCGGTGTCGCTGAATATTGCGGATGCCCACGAGAATGATGGACCCGGCTGGAATCGGGTGTCCGCCAAGGGTCGTATTGGTCGTGGCGCGGCGCTGAATAGCCGGCGCGGGCGGATACAGCCGAAGCGCTTCGTCAACGACCGCCCGCGTGTAGGGCAACCGGGGCAGATCGTCGCCGGTGATTGGGCGGCCATTGAGCACGTCGGCCAGTTCTTGGTGCAACCGCGCGCGTACTTCCGGATGGATCGCCAAGAGATACCAGGCCCACGTGAGAGCGTTGGCCGTCGTTTCATGGCCCGCGGCAAAGATGGTGAGCATTTCATCCCGTAGTTGCCGGTCGCTCAAACCTTCCTCCGTCTCCTCGTCTTTTGCATTGAGCAACAGGTCGAGCAGGTCGTCGCGGCGTTCTCCACTCCGCCGCCGCTCCTCGATCAGCCCGTACATCAATCGATCGATCATCGCCTTGGCCTGCTTGAATTCCCGATTGGCCGGCGTGGGGACCCACTCGGGCATCCGTAACGGATTGTGAAAGGCGTTGAAGGCATAGCGGAGCACTATTTGGAGCGCAGGCCGAAGCTGGTGGATGTCCTTCAGCACGCTGGTGCTGGACATGGTCTGGGTAATGATTTCGAGTGTGATCTGCATCATCTCCGCCGCGATGTCTACGGGAGCGTTGAGGTCCTGCTGCTTCCAGCGGTCCAGCAGGCGCTCCCCGACCTCGATCATCCGCTGCGCCATCAGGGCCATCCGGCTCCGGTGAAAGATCGGCTGAATCAGGCGCCGGTGTTTGCGCCAGACTTCGCCGGTACTGGTCAGCAACCCATTGCCTAAGAC
>JBOHOS010000540.1:0-2190 GCA_050731295.1 Nitrospiraceae bacterium
GTGCTGCAGGACATTCGGCAGCAAGTCGAAGCCGGCGCAACACACCTCACGTTCGGCGATCCGGATTTCTTGAATGGACCCGGCCATTCATTGCGTATCGTTCGCGCGATGCATGCGGAATTCCCCAAGCTCACCTTCGATTTCACGGCAAAGGTTGAGCATTTATTGAAACACCGGGCGATCTTCCCGGAGCTTGGCGCCATGGGTTGTCTTTTCGTGATCTCGGCTGTGGAATCCTTCAGCGACCTGGTGCTCACGCACCTCAACAAGGGCCACACGCGCGCCGATGTTATCGCGGCGTTGAAGATTCTGCGGGATGCCGGGATCACCTTGCGCCCGTCTTTGGTCGCGTTCACGCCGTGGACCGCGCTGGATGATTATGCGCACATGTTCGATATCGTGGAGGCCAACGATCTCATCTATGCCATCGATCCGGTGCAGTATTCCATCCGTCTGCTGATTCCACCTGGCTCAGCTTTGCTCGGCCGGCCGGATCAGGCGGGGGCCATGGAGACGTTTGTGGAGTCACTGGATCAAGCCGGGTTTCAGTATCACTGGACGCACCCTGATCCGCGCATGGACCAGCTTCACCAGGAGATCACCGTGGCGGTCGAGGAGGCGGCCAAGCGGAGCGAAGATCCAGCCGACACGTTCGACCGCCTGCGAGCCATCGCCTACCGGATGGCCGGGAGGGAAATTTCAGCCGGCCGGCCGTCGGCGCGTTTACCGGAGAATCGGCCGCCGCGCATGACCGAGCCCTGGTTTTGCTGCGCCGAGCCGACAAAGGATCAATTGGGGACACTGGGATGAGGATTGAGCTCCGTACTCGCGCGTACCTGGATGACCATATGGACTTCATGAATCCGTAGAAAGAGGAGACACATGAGCTTGACGACACAGGGCATAGAATTGGAACTGCTTCTGGGGCTTCGGATGCGGCCCATCGCTATCGCCTTCCGCGACTCCGTGCCGGCCAACATGAAGCGCATCGCGTCTCCGGCTCCGGCCGGATGCGGCTACTGGCGCCTCGCAACCGAAGGACAGATTTTTTATACCGAAGCTCCTGATCACTATACCTGCCCGGTCGGCGCGCATACGCATGGCGTGGAACTGCCTTCCAATGTCGCGCAAGAGCTGAACGGCCTGGTGCAGACCATGGTTCAAATGCAGTACATCAAGATGGAGGAAATTCCATCGATTCCACGTCGGCAAAGTCCCTTCCGAGTGTCGCTCTATGCTCCGCTGACCGAGGCTCCGTTCGAGCCGGATATCGTGCTGATCAGGGGAACGGCCAAGCAGCTCATGCTGGTGGCTGAAGCGGCGCAAGCCGCCGGCATCGCCAGCGGCGGGGCGACGATGGGGCGGCCGACCTGTTCGATCCTTCCGGAGTCGCTGCAATCCGGACAGGCGACGGCCAGTTTCGGATGCATCGGCAACCGCGTGTACACCGGCCTCGGTGATGACGAAGGGTATTATGCGATCCCCGGCGCGAAGGTCGGTGAAGTCGTCAGCAAGCTGAGGGCGATCGTCGAAGCCAACCGGCAGCTCAAGACATTTCACCAAAGCCGCGCGGCCCGTTCAACTTCATAACACTATGCCGAGGCTTCTGCTTCTGCTACCCGCGTCCACCTACCGAGCAGAGGCGTTTCTGGAAGCAGCCTGCAAGCTGGGGGTGGATGTCACGTTGGGGCTGGAGAGGACTGCGGTTCTCCTTGATCGACCGCAGTTCGACTGGTTGTCGTTGAATTTCGGCGAGCCTGAACGCTCGGCCGCTGCGGTGCTTGAATACGCGCAGACTCAACCGATTCACGCCGTGCTCGGCGTGGATGACGGGACCGCCGTCCTGGCGGCACAGTTTGCCGCAGCGTTGGGACTCCCGCACAACTCCGTCGAATCGGTCTCAGCGGCCCGCAACAAGCACCGCATGCGGAAAAGCCTGCATGCGCGCGGCGTGCCGGTGCCGCGCTTTCTTCCGTGTTCCATTTTCGATGATCCCGCGGCGCTTGGCAGCACCCTGGCCTACCCCTGCGTCGTCAAGCCCTTGGTGCTGTCCGCGAGCTGCGGCGTCATTCGGGTGAATACTCCGGCGGAATTCACGGCCGCGTTTCGGCGCGTGACTGCGATCCTTCAGAAGCTGGGAATGACCGAGGTCAGCGAAGCCGGGCGTCAACTCCTCGTGGAAGAGTTCGT
>JBOHOS010000541.1:0-5375 GCA_050731295.1 Nitrospiraceae bacterium
GAACAGCGTCATCAGCAGCGTCACGACCGGCGACGAATGATATCCCATGTTGGGGCTCGCCGCCGCGCCCGAGATGCTGATCGCCGTGCCGAGCGAGATCCCTTCGCCTCTTTTGCTTTTGCCGTAATCTTCCGTGCGCCGATAGCCGAGTTGCCAATTGCCGACGTGCAGCGGACTCACCGTGAAGGACTCGGCTTTCCGCTCCTGCCATGCGAGCCGCTCCTTTTTCTTGCCGACAAGGTTCAGGGCGATATTGACGACATGCAACAGTCGCGGTCCGGATGCGGCCGAGGGGGCGTCGGGCGCGAGCTGGTACATCTCAAAATTGTCTCTGGGATCAAAACCGGTAAATGCGTTGGGCGCACGCTGTTCATTCGACGCGCCCAGATAGGCTCGGATCAATCGGTTGCGGTAAATCGCGTGAAGAGAGAATTTGTTGACGTTGATGATCAGCGCCATGGGCAAGGCGAACAGAATCAGCAGCCCCGCGAGGAGCACGAGCCGCCACCCGTCGGTATGGTGAAGGACGAGCCGGTAGTTCTTGGGATCCGTCAGAGCCGGAAGCGCGCCGGTGTGGAGCGCATCGGCCTCCATCGTCACCATACCGGGCAGGCCCTGAATGATCCAACTGGTGATCAGTGCCAGAAACGCAGCCAGAAACAGGAGAGCTGCCGGCGCGGCCACCACCGGGGCGATGGTCAACAGCACGGTTTTCCATCCACCTTTTTCGGCTTGTTCACTCGTCGCGTCGCTTTTGCCGCTGAATCCGAGAAAGAGCGTGAACAGGCCGGTGAGCCCGCCCACTGAGCCGAGGATCTTCGGGGTTTCCAGAAGCAGCGGCGGGCCGAACGTGACGATCGCGTTGAGCCCCATCCAGGCAACAACGGCGATTAAGATCCAACCGCTCGACCTTGCCCACCATTCGCGGTCATCGTCGCTGGTCCAGCGGCTGGCCAACCCGACATACACCGCACCGCCGATGAGAAATGAGAACAGCAGGAGAGGAGCCGCGAAACAGCCGTAAGAGTCGATGTGGCGTTCATCCGATGGGGTCGGAAAAATTTGGGTTGCCAGAGCCCACGTGGCGATGCCGCCGATCGCGCCGGATACGACAATTGCGAGGATCTCCGAATAGTGGTACGAGCGTAAAAATCGGCGGATGGCGGTCCGGCGCCCCTGAACCCTGTCACCATTTCGTCCACCAATAACAAATCCTATCGCCGTCAACCATCCGAGCAGATGCACGAATACGCCGATGATGACAAAGACGAGAACCGGTTCCCAGCTCGGCTGGTCGTGAACAAACGGCAGTTCATCCAGGCGCACATGTTGCGCGTTGCGGAGCCACGCCCACGCCGTCGTCAGGAAGGAAGCCGAAACCAGCAACGGCGCCAGACACCATCTTAAAAAGCATTCTTGGCTTTCACGGTGGCGGAAAACATGTTGGTAGTCGTCCAGCTCCTTCCGGACAGAAGGCAAGCTCAAGCAGATGTATGCGAGGGCCAGCACGACGAGAACGAACCCTGAACCAAGAAGCATCGCAACCGGCGCCAACGGATCAGCCGGCGTGTAGGCCGTAATAGCCAGGATCAGTCGCGGAAGCATCAGGATGACGAGCAGGAGGGGTAACCAGATAAACCAGTTGACGAAGAGATTGCGCAAGTACGTCGCGATGAGCGTCCACGTATCCGCCGAGAAAAGTCCTAATTGCGGAGTGAGGTAATTGCTATACTCGCGGAGATGGCGAATCGGCCCGGGCTCCGGATTGGTCTTCGATGACGGCGGATTCTTCAATTCGGCCAGGACAGTCGGCAAGCCTTTGCGATAAATCCATGACGTGAGCCAGCTCCCGACATAGCCGCCTCCTGAGACGGTGGAGAGATAATGAAATTGATCGAGGAGGCCGCGCCGCGCGAGTCCTTGCAAGACTCCCAAGCCGAAGGTTGCGCTCCGGATACCTCCTCCGGAGACACACAGCGCGGCGGGCTGTTGTTTCTCGATGCACGGGTAGAGCGTCGAGAGCAACGCCTCATTGAGGGTGTTCTCGTCGATCGGTCCGCGGCCGAGCAATTCCCGTTTCGCCTGGAGATATGTCTCGGGAAGCGGGCCATGCAGAACTTGGTATTCGTCTTCGAGGATTTGATACAGAAGAAGAGGCGCGTCTCCGTTCTGCGTCATGGTGCTCATGATCAGCCTCCTCTTCCGAAGGTGAGTCGTGAATGCTGCACAGATGATTCGCTCGGTGCTTCACCTCATCACGCTGCGTGTGTCGGCGTCGATGAGGCGCCCATACTGCCATAAAGCAATGAATTTGCCTAGATCAGTCGCGCCGCGATCGCGTGGAATTTCAAACAGATCAGGAACGTCGCCGCAACAGCGCGCCGCGAGGCCTGTATCTAAGCGGATAAAAATATATCTTTCCGGATACTAGTGATCGTTCGGCGTCCTTCTCAACGAAGGTATTCTGGGAACCAAAAAATTTGGATAGACTCGGCGACCAGCCTATGCGAAAACCCTTCGCGAGACCATGAAGAGATGAGCGGCTTAACTCCGATGGGCATCAGGGTGGCAGGCCTATTCTTGGGCGCCGTCTGCTGCACGGCGACATACGCGGAGACGGCCATCCAACGGGAGAATCTACGACCGGGAAGCGCAGACTGGCGCCTCTCCCATCCCGCAGAAGCTGGCGAGATCGAGGGCTATGCCTCACTGACGAGCGTCAATCGGGGAGAGCAGATCAAATTCTTTGTCAACACGGAGGCTGAGACCTACCGGATCGATGTGTACCGAATGGGCTGGTATGGGGAGGCAGGCGCTCGGCTCATCATCGGCGGGGTCATCCGCAAGGGCGTGCGTCAAGAGATCCCCATGCCGGACTCCGAGACCGGCTTGATCGAATGTCGGTGGATCGACCCCTATGTCTTAACGACCGTCAATCCGCAAGATGGCCGCGATTGGCTCAGCGGCATCTACTTGGCCAAGCTGACAGCTCTTCCGAACGGAAAACAGAGTTACATTATTTTCGTCGTCCGTGAGGACGACCGCCGTTCCGACTTTCTCTTCCAGTCGAGCGTCACGACCTATCAAGCGTATAATAATTGGGGCGGCCAATCTCTGTACGGGTTTAACAGTCTCGGCCGGCCGGCGAGAAAAGTGTCCTTCAGTCGCCCGTATGCCGCCAGCGAAAATCCGACGGCGGCTTTTGCGAATGGGGCGGGGGATTTTCTTGCGACCAATGCCATTCCTCCAAGCGATCCTTCTTCTCCGGCGGGCTGGGAGTACAACATGGTGCGATGGCTCGAGCGCGAGGGGTATGACATTACCTACAGCACCAATGTTGACACCCATGCTGACCCCGCACTCTTGACCAGGCATAAGGCCTGGCTGTCCGTCGGCCATGATGAATATTGGTCTTGGGCGATGCGAAGTCAGGTCGAACGAGCGCGGGATCATCGTGTCGGCCTCGGCTTTTTCTCAGCGAATGTCTGCTATTGGCAGATTCGGCTTGAACCCAGCCCGCTCACCGGCGAACCGAACCGCACCATCATCGCCTACAAGGATGAAGCGGTTCGCGAGGACCCTTTTGCGCTCGACGGCGACCCCGCCAACGATCATCTGATCACCGGCCGGTGGCGAGAACCGCCCGTCAACCGCCCTGAGGAATCCCTCGTCGGCGTGATGTATGACGGCAATCCCGTGGACGCCGATCTGGTCATCACCGATGCGACGCACTGGGTCGTCGTCGGGACCGGCGTTCAAACGGGCGAACATCTCCCTGGACTCGTAGGATATGAAGCGGATAGGCTATTTCGTCATGCCCCGGCGGGGACCGAAGTCATTGGGCATTCACCGTATGAGTGGGAAGGGACGACACATTACGCCGATACGACGGTGTATACGTGGCCCAGCGGCGCGACGGTATTTGCAGCAGGAACGATTCAATGGAGCTGGGCGTTAGACGATTTCAACGTTCCGGCTCTGCGCCCTTCTCGTCTGCATCCGGCTGCTCAGCAGATGACGCGAAATGTGCTGGCAAGACTAGCTGGAAATTCGTTTTAGTGAAACACTAAGGCAAATGTCGTGATTTATAGCGCGGGTGACGGAGGACACTGAGGAGCTGCTACTCGCCCAGCAGAGGAACTGTATGCGCATCGCACAGATCGCCCAAATCACGGAAAGTATTCCGCCAAAGCAATATGGCGGGAGTGAGCGCATCATCTCGTATCTGACAGAGGAATTGGTGCGGCTGGGGCACCATCTCACGCTCTTTGCGAATGGGGATTCAGTGACCAAGGCAACACTCCGGTCCGTTTGTCCTCGGACCGAACCACGCGAGATGAGTCCGTTTATCCGTGACGCCTATCTGACGTTGCTGGTGGAACAGGCGTTCGGCGGGGCCGAACAATTTGACATTGTGCATTCCCACATCGACTTTTTAGGATTCCCATTGGCTCGCCGATCTGAAACCCCTGTTCTTACGACGGTGCACGGGAAGCTCAATCTGCTCGAAATGCAGGTGGTCTACAATGAGTTTCCCGAGGTGCCGCTGATCTCCATCTCGTATTCGCAGCGCCGCCCCTGTCCGCACGCGAACTGGGTCGCCAATATCTATCCCGGGCTGCCGCACGATCTGTATGCCGGGCATACCAAGCCGGGAGGCTATCTCGCCTTTCTCGGGCGCATCTCGCCGGAAAAAGGGCCCGACATCGCCATCGAGGTCGCCAGGCGCGCCGGTTTGCCGCTGAAAATCGCGGCCAAAGTCGACCCGGTTGATCGCGAGTACTTCTATCAAGTCGTCGAGCCGTTGCTGAACCCTCCAGACGTGGAGTACCTCGGCGAGCTGGACGATCAGGAAAAGAACGACTTTCTCGGCAATGCTTGCGCCCTGCTCTGTCCGTTCTGGCCGGAATCGTTCGGGCTGGTCTTGATCGAGGCGTTGGCGTGCGGCACGCCGGTCGTCTCTTACAAGCATGGCTCATTTCCCGAAATTGTCGATGACGGCGTGACGGGGTTCCTGTGTCAAAACGCGGACGACATGGTGGACGCAGTGAAGCGCATACGGCAGATCGATCGGCGTCGGTGCAGGCGGACCTTCGAGGAGCGGTTCACCGCGGAGCGGATGGCGCAGGACTATCTGCTCGCGTACAAGGACCTTCTGGTCGAAAAAAGCAGGATCAACCCGTTTTCGGCACGAAAGAAGCGACAGCCAATGTCCGACCGATGACTGGTGCTACCAAAGGCGCTCCGGCATGTATCGTGCTGTCATGCTCACCACTCGATGGTAGTACTCTGTCCGAGCCAAATCTTCCGCTGCGTCCCTATCGAGAATCACGATCGCGTCGGCGTGTAGTTGCAACACCGACGCGGTGATGGAC
>JBOHOS010000542.1:0-2749 GCA_050731295.1 Nitrospiraceae bacterium
CTTCTAGGCTCGATGGATCGTAATGCTCCCGTGCGCTATCGGCTCCTAGTTGCTCGCCTGTGATCGCATCAGTGAGCGCCTTCCCGTGAAGGTCCTCGCGCGTGACGCCGCCTTGCCGTTCAGTGAGCTGTTTGTTGTCATGAAACAAATCGAATCGGTGCAACTCGCACGCCGCCAGATATCCATCCTCGATTCCCTGAGCCATGTCGTATTCATAGACCGGTTCGCCGAAATAGCGCAGGTTGTCCGCGATAATCTGCTCGTCGGCCTGCGATTCCTTGGTCTTTTTCGGAAATTCCAGCCGGCGAGGGGTGGCTGTGAGACCGACGTGAACGGCACTGGGATTTTTCGTGAGGACCTGCGACCATCTGCCCCAGGCTGATCGATGACACTCATCGATAATAATGTGGCTGAAATAGTTCTCCGGGTAGTATTTGGTGAGAAAATTAGCATCGGCGTCTTCTGTATCCACATCCAGCGTTTGATAGGTCGCCACGTGAATGCGCGCATTCCGCGCATTGTTGCGGCCTTCTGAATCCAAATACACCTCGGCTGCATCGGAACCGAACATGTTCTGAAAGGCGCTCAGTCCATGTCGCCGGAGCTCATCACGGTCGCAGACGAACAGCGCTCGCTTGAGTTGCCCCGCATCAGCGATCCGTTTTAAGAGATTGACAGCGATAAACGTCTTTCCTGAGCCGGTGGCCAAAGAAAGCAGTACCCGCTTCGGCTCGCCGGTTTTCATGCAACGGGCGATCTTTTCCAGGACGGCGCGGATAGCAGCGTCTTGATAGTAGCGCCGGGCTGCTTCCCCTCCGGGATAGGGAACCAGCAACGGTTGCGCTGCTTTGTCGGATAAGCTGAATCCCCTGCCGGTTTCATAACGCGCCAGGAGATCAGATGGGGTCGGGAATTGACCTATCGGGCGGGTTGTGGTCGTGCGGCCCGTGCCCCGATCATATTCGACATAGAAATGCCCATTACTGGAGAAGACGAACTGCACATTCAAGCGCTTGCACGCCGCGTACACTTTGGCCTGCTCGAGTCCGTGAGTCGGCGGTAGATGTTCGGCTTTCGCTTCGATGAGCGCGACCGCAACCGGTTGGCTGGTGGAATTGAGTTGAATCCGGAGGATATAGTCTACTCGGCCTTTTGCTTGCTTCCTTGCGGTGCCGTCGATAATCTCAATGGTTCCTGCCGTTTCCTCCCGGCGAATGAGATCCTCGGTCCAGCCGCGTGCGTGAATGGCTGGATCGATCAGTTTAGCCCGCGTGTCGGACTCACTTAGAGGCATTGGTCTCTGTGCCTTCCCTTTTGCAGCAAGACAAGCTACTCGTTTTCCCGTAACATAACAACCTACATAGTCATCGGTATAGTTCTTTTCCAGCGAATCCTCAATTTCTTCTGGGGCACGATCATCGTTCAAGTGATCCGGAAACGGACTATCATGCAATCAATGATGACAGATTATAAAGTCGTGGATATAATTAGATGTCAATGAATCCTGCTTCGCCTGATCTGGCACTCATCGCCGAAACAGTCAAAACCAAGCTTCCGTTTCAGGCCGTTTTGACCAACCTTGTTCCTCTTGCCGGTGACGCCTCGAATCGCCGATATTTCCGGATCGAGCTGTCCGGCGGTCCTCCGCCGTCGTTGATCTTGATGCAACTGGCCTCGCCGGAGGCGTTCAAGCAATCGGAGGAGGCGGTCAGCGGATCGACATCAGTCGTCACGGAGCTGCCGTTCGTCAATGTCTTGAATCACCTCGCCAAGGCTGATGTGGCCGTGCCGGCGCTGCACTATTTCGATCAGACGGCTGGGCTGCTGTATCTCGAGGATTTCGGCGATCTCACGCTTGCAGAAGCATGCCGCCAGGCGGCGAGCACGACCGTCTGTCCACGCTACCGGCAGGCCATTGAGACGCTTATTCGTATTCACACGCGTGCGACGACACCGGCGAATCCCGCCTGTATCGCTTTTGGGCGCGGATTCGATGTGCCCCTGCTCATGTGGGAGTTCGACCATTTTCTCGAATATGGCGTTGTGGTGAGACACGGCAAGGCGATGTGTGCCGACGACGAGCAGTCGGTGCGCGCGGAATTTCAGAAGATTGCCGAGCTGCTGGCCGGCTTGCCTCGGGTCTTTACCCACCGGGATTACCATTCGCGAAATCTAATGGTGGATGGACCGCGGTTGGGCGTGATCGATTTTCAGGATGCGTTGATGGGCCCGGCGGTGTATGATCTGGCCTCGTTGCTCCGCGATGCGTACATCGCGCTGGATGAATCGCTGATCGACGAGCTGATCGTGCACTATCTCGATGGCATGGCGGGGCAGGGGAGGGCATTCACCGATCGGCAGGCCTTTCGGCGGCACTTCGATCTCATGAGTATTCAGCGGAATTTGAAAGCAGCGGGGCGCTTCGTCTATATCGATCGTGTGAAGCACAACCCCAAGTTTCTGGCCGACATCCCTCGCGTGCTCGGCTACGTACGGCGGAATCTGACGAAGTATTCAGAACTTGCCAACCTTAAAAACCACCTCGCACCGTATGTGCCTGAGTTAATAGGCTAGTTTAGTGTCATCACAAGGCGAAGGAGGCGAAGTCAGATGCTAGGCGGCAGGCAAGAAACAACCGGAGGCGTCTATTCGGAATACGTCGAGGATTGTTTCTTGCCGAGAACGACGCAGATGGCTTCGGATCATTCGCCTTGAAAGCGATGATTCTTGCGGCCGGGCTCGGCGCCCG
>JBOHOS010000543.1:0-17735 GCA_050731295.1 Nitrospiraceae bacterium
CTGTTGGGCCAAGAACCGAACCGTGCATTTTTTGGTGAAATGATGAAACCTTCGCTGCCGATCGCCGTGTTGCTGATGGCCGTAGGATTCGGCGGGTGTGCCTCGCCCTGCCAGTACATGAGAAGTACGGAAGAAGCTGAGGCTCATCTTGAGACCGTTCGCGCCCGAAAGAACGCGTTGGAACAGGAAATCAGAAGCCTACGGGATCTGAACGACAAGCTGACCGCCAATGCCGATTCACTCCTCGAAGACCTGCAACGAGCGCGAGAGGGACGAGGCCTGGAGCAGAAAAGCAGCGCAGGGTCGATCACGGAACCGGGACAAAAGATTCTAGAGCAAAAGATCAAAGACCTGACTGCTCAGAAGCGTACCCTAGAGGAAGAGTATGATGAGATGAAAGGTCAGAATAGGGCCTTGAAGGCCACGGTCACGCGGTATCGAAAAGACCTGAAAGAACTGCAGCGAATCCCTTCTTTCACAGATGCTGACCTTCGTGCGTATCACTAACGGGACGAGACATTCAGAGCTAGACACGTCCCTATTTGCCCAGCCATCCCGTCCACAGCCGGCCGAGGTTGTGGAGTTCGGATAAGAACATCCCTTCACCGATACGGACGGTTTTGAAGGTCATGTCGCGAGCGGCTTGGATGTCGACACCCGGCGTAGATAATTTCGCCGTGATTTGAATCGCACCTTGCCGATCGGTTCGTAGCACGCGTGTTCCCTCGCCTTCATAGGCCCGCAACACCGCGGATGCGGGGTGACCATAGGAATTGGCGCGTCCCACCGAGATAACCGCCGCTTCCGGATGCATCTTCGTTATCCAAGACACGTGCAATGAGCCCCGTGACCCATGATGGGGAACCTTGATAATGCGCGCGTTAAATCCCGAATCGCTCTTTTGCAACCTGGCGATCGCCTCCGCTTCGATATCGGCGGTAAACAAGAATGAGTGCGGCCCGCAGTCCAGGCGCGTGACCACCGAGAGGTTATTCATCATCGCCCCGGAATGCGCGTTCACGGAAACCCGCCTTGCCATCTCATCTGTATGCGGGGGATTGAGGATGCGTAAGCGACAGGGGCCGGAATCGATAATCATACCGCCGGATTCGGCCACATCCTCGTTCAGCCCCTGCCCGTTAAGCCCGGCTTGCAGGCGTTGGTAAAACGGCTCTTCTCTGCGCATCCCGTTGCCCCAATACCGGCCGACCTGAAACTTCCGCACGGTCCAGGCCAATCCTCCCACATGATCCAGTTGCGGATGCGTGCCGATCACATGATCAAGACGCGCAATGCCCTGGTCCCAGAGAAAGGGCCCGACGACGGCACGGCCCATATCGAACGTATCGTACGCGGCGCCGCCATCAATGAGGATGGTCCGATTATCGGGAAGCTCGATCACCGTCGCATCTCCCTGCCCCACATCCAGAAACGTGACACGAAGGGTCTCCCCATCAGACCACGGGCGAGGGGACCAGGCCCACCACATGACCAGCAGCGTGGCCATCGCCACTGCGCCGACCCGGAGACGAATAGCGCTGTCAGATCGCCACGCAATCACCAGCAAGAGATAGAACGCGGCGATGGCCGGCACAGCTGGCGAGGCCACATGCCATTCCGCGCCCGGCGCCTTCGCCAGAACATCGACGATCTCCACCAGCACATCGCACACAGCTTGGTTGATTGACGCCGCCGGCAACGTCTCACTGCCCGAAGCCAGCAACCAGAGAGCCGATCCTAACCCGAGCGGGACGAGGAAAAAGCCTGCATATGGAATGACCAGGAGATTTGCCAGGATGCCGAGCCACGCTATTTGATTAAAGTGATACGCCACCAGCGGGAGGGTCATCGCGGTCACCGCCCCGGTGATCGCGAGATAGGTCCGGAGCCACCGCCGGGACCTGGAGCGCAATGAAGGAGTCTCCATCTCAGGCGGGACCGTATCGGTGCCTCGTCCAACCACCAGCGCAATGGCCAACACGGAGAGAAAGGAAAGCTGAAAGGAAATGTCGAACAGCGCGCGCGGATCGCTCAGCAGGATCAGCCATGCCGCGCCGGCCAATGCCGGCAGCAGGCGATTTTCACGCCCCAACCACACGGCCAAAAGAAAGACCAAAATCATGACCAGTGATCGAACGGTGGCGACCTGAGAGCCGGCCAATAAGGTGTAGAAGGTGACAGGGAACACCGTTACCGCGGCGGCCAGCCGGGTCGAGGTAAGGCGCCGTGACATGGCCAGCACCCACACGGCCGGGAGGAAGCGGCAGATTCTCGCAATCAGCACATAGGAAAGAACGGCAATCAGCCCGAGGTGTGAGCCGGAGATGGAAAGAATATGGACCGTTCCCGTCGCCATAAAGAGGTCGCGCACCTCGGGAGTCAGATAATCCGGCTCGCCGATGATCATACCGAGATACAGACCCGCAGCGGAGCCACTGAGTGATGTCACCGCAGCGTCACGAATGCGATCCCGCCAGCCCTCAATGAACTCCCACGGCAACCACAGAGAGGCGCCTGTCTCGGATGGCAGCACCGTCACCCGTCCTGGCCCGGAGACGGAGGCGACCGCATCGATCCCATGACGTTCAAGATAGGCCGCATAATCGAAGCCGCCGGGATTCATCATGCCGGATGGCGCCCTGAGGCGAGCGACCACGGCGATTCGATCTCCCCCGCGCACAGTTATATCCGGCTCACGCCACGTGAGACGCAGCCGGCCGTCGACTGCTCTCTGCCCGCCTGCTTCTTCAATGTGAGAGAGCGCCAGGACGAGCACGGCTCGGTCCCGGGCGTGTCTTAGCGGCTCGACGACCGTCCCGATGACTCTGACCGCATCTGTTCCATTCAGCGGCGGCACATGAGTTGCCGTCACCGCCCAAATAAAAACAGTCCAATAGAGAACGCCGGTCAAGAGGCTTCCAAAGAGAACAATCCCTCGACGCGCAGAGAGCCGCCGGAGCCGCTCTGGGACGCTCAGTGCGACCGCGGCCACAGCCAAAAGGAAGCCGATTGTCACGGGAATATAGGGAAGGAAAGCTCCGCAGAGCAGACCGACAATGAATGCCGCGGTGAGAGAAGGCAGCATGAGAGTCTGGCGGGCCGGCAAGTTCATACCAGATACGGTGCAGGCGGATGCCCTGGACCGTCTGCCGACTATTGCCAGGCCATCGACAGATTAACCGAGCCGGCCCCGCACGAGCACGGCCAACTCTTCAGCCAGCGACCGAATGAGAGCGTCCTGCTCGCCTTCGATCATGATGCGAAGAAGCGGTTCGGTTCCGGAGTACCGGACCAGCACTCGACCGGTGCCGTTCAGTTTGACTTCCGCCGCGCGAATAGCCTGTTGAAGATCGGGAAACGTGGTCAAATCAGGCTTTTCTTTGACGCGAACGCCGAGCAGTACCTGCGGCACCGCGGCCATGCACTTCGCGAGGTCCGATAGCGTCTTGCCCGTCCGCTTCATGAGAGAGAGCACTTGCAGGGCGGAGATCAGGCCATCGCCGGTCGTGTTGTGGTCAAGAAAAATGAGATGGCCGGACTGTTCACCGCCGACATTCAGACCATCAGCGACCATTCGTTCCAACAAGTACCGATCGCCCACCGGGGTCCGAATCAGCGTGATGCCCGCCTTCGCCATGGCCAACTCAAGCCCGAAGTTACTCATGACCGTGCCGACGAGCGTGTGTCGTTTCAGTTGCCCGCGTTCATGCATATCCAGGGCGATCGAGGCCATTGCATGGTCGCCATCGACCACCTTCCCCGCTTCACAGACGAACACCGCCCGGTCGGCGTCTCCGTCATGCGCGATTCCGATGTCAGCATGGTGGTCCAGCACCGCCTGCTGCAGACGTTCCGGATACACAGCGCCGCACTCCGCATTGATGTTCATCCCATCCGGCTGGTCGCCGATCACCCAGACGGTGGCGCCCAGCTCGCGTAAGACCTTCGGAGCCACTTTATAGGCGGCCCCGTTCGCACAATCCACCACCACTCGCAGACCTTGAAAGTCGAGATCTCTTGGTAATGATCGTTTGACAAATTCGATGTATCGGCCTTCGGCATCATCGATCCGAAACGCCTTGCCCACCTCGTCGGCAGTCGGACGGAGGTGTTCGATTTCGTCCGACGTGATCAATGCCTCCATTCGAGCTTCAAACTCGTCGGGCAGCTTGAACCCGTCATTGGAAAAAAACTTGATGCCATTGTCCTGGTAAGGATTATGTGAGGCCGAGATCATGACGCCGGCGTCGGCTCGAAGGCTGCGGGTCAGAAAGGCGATCGCGGGCGTTGGCAATGGGCCGACGAGGAGGACATCCACGCCCATGGAACAGATTCCCGAGATCAAGGCGGATTCCAGCATGTATCCGGACAGGCGGGTATCTTTACCGATCACGATCTGATGGCGGCCGGACCGCCGTTTGAATAGGTACGCGGCGGCGCGACCCAGTTTCATCGCAGTTTCGCTCGTCATCGGTTCGAGATTCGCGACTCCGCGCACTCCATCTGTGCCAAATAGTTTGCGCATAGTTTCCCTTCGTCAGCTGTCAGCGTTCAGCTTCGGCTCAGTGGTAGCAGTTGATGACTGATGGCTCATGATGGCTTCTACCATTTTAACCACATCCCGCATATGATCTAGATCATGCACGCGGACAAGGCGAACCCCCTTGATGACCGCCACCGCGACCGCCGCCGCAGTGCCCATCAAACGCTCGTCGATCAGGCGATCCAGCACCCGGCCGATAAACGCCTTCCGAGAGACTCCGACGAGGACCGGCCGGCCAAGCGTGGTCAAGTCCTGCAGCCCCGCCAGCAACGTCAAGTTATGGTCTAAATTCTTGCCAAATCCAATGCCGGGGTCAAGAATAATCCGGTCTAAACCGATTCCTGCGTCCACAGCCGCTAGAATCCGCTCCCGGAAAAAAACGCGCACGTCTTCAACGACGTCGACATAATGAGGCGCGCGTTGCATATCCTTCGGCGTGCCCTGCATATGCATCAGGACGAGAGCCGCTCCATATCGGGCCACGACGGCAGCCAAGCCGGGATCGAACCGCAGCGCACTAATATCGTTAATGATAGCCGCGCCGGCATCCAGCGCCTCCTCGGCCACCCGCGCCTTTCTCGTGTCGATGGAAACCGGGATGGACACCTTTCGGCAGACTTCCCGTACCACCGGGATCAACCGGGACAGTTCGTCGCATTCATCGACGGGCTCTGATCCGGGCCTGGTGGATTCAGCCCCGATATCCAGAAGATCCGCGCCTTGTTCGACCATGGCCAGCGCTCGCGACACGGCTGCTTCAGGCTCCAGGTAGAGACCGCCGTCCGAGAACGAATCAGGGGTGACATTCAGCACGCCCATGAGGTGGACTCGATCATCCAGGGGCAGTACCCCTCCTCTGATACGGAGGATCGGTGAGATGGAGGGAGAACTCGGTATCATCGTGCGTCTTTTCGAGTCAACCGAGACCCGTCGAAGCTGGGGACCATATGAGGCGGATTAGGTCAACTGACAAGACTCCGCAGGAGACGCTCTCAGTATTTCTAGACAGCAGGCCGCTGCCGGGGGAATGAGCCGTTCGCGTATGGAGAGCCTTCGGAAGATCAGACAGGGACAGCCTGAGGCATGGCCCCCTTTTGGATGATCTGATCTATTTCCAAGGCATCGAGCACCTCCTTCTCCAGGAGCGCTTCGGCGAGAGCCTTGAGAATGCCCATGTGCTCGGTCAGCATGCGCTTCGCTCGTTCGTAATTTTCGACCACGAGCCGTTTGACCTCGTGATCGATCTCAATCGCCACCTGCTCGCTGAAATCGCGGCGGGTCGCGATCTCGCGTCCGAGGAAGATCTCCTCGTCTTTCTTTCCAAACGTGAGCGGACCGAGCCGCTCGCTCATGCCCCACTCACAGACCATCTTCCGTGCGAGATCGGTGGCGCGCTCAATATCATTGCCCGCGCCCGTTGTGACATGGTGCAACACGAGCTCCTCAGCAACCCGGCCGCCCAGAAGGATGGCAAGGTTGTTGTAGAGGAATTCCTTGGAGAAGTTATGCCGGTCGTCGGTTGGAAGCTGCATGGTGACGCCGAGCGCTCGCCCACGAGGAATGATGGTGACCTTATGAACCGGATCGGCGCCGGGAAGCAGTTTAGCCATGAGGGCGTGACCGGCCTCATGGTAAGCGGTGGTCCGCTTCTCCTCTTCCGTCAAGACCATGCTCTTGCGCTCGGCCCCCATCAGGACCTTATCCTTCGCGGTCTCAAAATCCACCACCTCCACGACCTTCTTATCCTGCCGAGCCGCCCACAGGGCCGCTTCGTTCACGAGATTCTCCAAATCGGCGCCTGAGAACCCGGGTGTCCCGCGGGCAATTTTCTCCAACTCGACGTCGCTCGCGACCGGTACTTTCTTGGTGTGCACTTTGAGAATTTCCGTGCGGCCTCTGAGATCAGGGCGATTCACGACAATCTGCCGATCGAACCGGCCGGGCCGCAAAAGAGCCGGATCGAGGACATCGGGCCGATTCGTCGCCGCGATCAAAATAACACCTTCCGTCGTATCGAACCCGTCCATTTCCACCAGCAACTGGTTCAGCGTCTGTTCCCGTTCATCGTGCCCGCCGCCTAGACCGGCTCCGCGCAAGCGCCCGACGGCATCGATCTCGTCGATGAAGATGATGCACGGCGCGTGCTTTTTCCCTTGTTCGAATAAATCACGCACGCGGGATGCGCCGACCCCCACAAACATTTCGACGAAATCCGATCCGCTGATGCTGAAAAATGGCACCCCCGCTTCGCCCGCGATGGCTTTGGCCAGGAGGGTTTTTCCGGTGCCCGGCGGGCCGACGATGAGAACTCCTTTCGGAATCCGGCCGCCCAGCTTTTGAAATTTCCGAGGATCTTTCAAAAATTCGATGATCTCCGAGACTTCTTCTTTCGCTTCATCGATCCCCGCCACATCGGAGAACGTAATCTTTTTTCGCTCCTCAGTCAGCATGCGAGCGCGGCTCTTTCCAAACGACAGCGCCTTGTTTCCCCCGATCTGCATTTGCCGCATGAGGAAAAACCAAAGCCCCAGAAAGAGAATGAACGGTCCCCACGTAACGAGGAACGTGATATACCAGGGACTTTCGTCGGGCGGCTTGGCTTCGATCTGCACGTTGCGCTCGCGAAGCAGCTTGACCATGTCGGGATATTCCGCCGAATAGGTCCGGATCCGCGTTCCATCTTTGAGAATGGCGCTGATGTGATTCGATTTGATGATGACTTTCGTGACATCGCCCTTATCCAACTGGGCCATAAAATCGCTGAAAATCACCTCTTCTTCGGGAGCATGGGTTGGAACGCTGAACAAATTAAAGAGCAAGATCATGAAGAGTCCGACCACAACCCAGAACAGCAGGTTTTTCACCCGAGAATTCATCCGACTCCTCCTAGTCGCCAGGCAAACGGAACCGACAGAATGTATCGCGAGATTCTAACATAGTGTCTGGAAACGTGACAAGAACTGTGCTAGGCCCCTTGTCCCGGGTCATCAACCTTGTCCAAGACCGCGAGGTACGGAAGATTCCGATACTTTTGCTGGTAATCGAGCCCGTAGCCCACCACGTATTTATCGGGGATCTCAAATCCCGTGTACTGGACCGTCACGTTGACCTTCCGCCGCTCCGGTTTGCTGAGCAGTGCGCAGACTTGGATCGACTTGGGTTTTCGTTTCAAGAGCGTGTTGATGAGATACTGAACGGTCAACCCGGAATCGACGATGTCCTCGACCAGCAGCACATCCCGACCGGCAATCTCCTCCGTCAAATCCGTGACCATCTTAACCTTGCCGGAACTTTTCGGTTTGGAGCCGTAACTGGTGACGACCAAAAAATCGACCCGTAAAGGAAGCCGGATTGCGCGAGCGAGATCGGCATAGAAGGCATAGGCGCCTTTGAGGATTCCGACGAGGATCAGGTCTTTGTCCACATAATCCGCCGTAATTTGCCGCCCCAGCTCGCGAATGCGCGCTCGCATCTCTTCCTGCGTCACGATCGGTCGTCCGAATATACGTTCCATCGTCAGCAGGTCCCCAGAAAATCAGCCGAGTCGGCGAGTCTGATCATGATGACCCTCTTGGTGGCGGGTGTGAGGCGAAACCGATGGTCCATTCGATGCCCACCCACCCAGACAAGGCCTTCCGGAGCGACTATCAAGGGTACCCGATTCCGATCGTGCCGTGGCATCTTGATGTCTGAAAAATAGTCTTGAAGTTTTTTCTGCCGGCCGCCCATGCCCAAAGGTTGAAAGACGTCTCCGGGTCTCCAGCAGCGCACGCTGAGTTTCACGGTCATGCGATCGGCGTCGAGCAGCGCGACGGTCCCCGATTCATGTTGCGTCTGATCGTGAGGCATTATTGAGTGTACCAGACTTGTCTGAATCACTTGGCCGGTGAACGGCCAGCGCTGTACGGAAGGAATGGGCAACGGCACCTCACAGTGTACCGTGTCAATGGAACGGTCCTGAACAAGCCGGTGAGCGGCGCGAAATCGTAGCGTCTCGTACTCACGACTCACCCGAGTTCTTTGAACCATCAGTGTTGAGCCGGTTCGCCCGTGCACGACCTGATCCAAAATGGCCGCCACAGACGCAAAGGCGGGTCCTCTGCCGTTTCCCATTGCTCGCCGGACCACCGCGCGGACAATCCGGCGTTGAAGAGCGAGGGGGAATTCGAGGAGCGCCTGTCGGTCCACTGCCCATTCTCCATTCGGCATTTCCCTCGCAACTCGCACGAGATGCTCCGCCGCCACTTGCTCAAGCCATGCATTCTCTTCACGCAGGATGTCGGCCTGCCGTTTCAGCACCTCCACAATGGAGGGATTGAACTGTTTTAGGAGCGGCAACAGGTCTCGGCGGATACGGTTCCGGACGTAGACAGGCTTCGCATTGGTCGAATCGGTCCGAAACGTCAAGTCCTCGGTTTTCAAGTAGTCAAGGACATCCGACCGCTCCACCTGCAACAGCGGACGGATAAAGATGGGGTTGCGGACCGGAGGAATGCCGGACAACCCTGCGGGCCCTGCCCCCCGGATCATCCACATGAGAACGGTTTCGGCTTGATCGTCGGCGGTATGCCCCAGGGCGATCTTATCGACGCTCAGCGATGTGCCGATTCGCATCATGGCGCTGTACCGAGCTTCCCGTGCCGCTTCCTGAAGCGAGCTCATTTTCCAAGCGCTCGAGGGCGCATGAGCCCCACGCAGATCGATGGGCTCGGAAATGAGTTCGATCCCCATCCGCGCGCACAGCCTCGCCACAAAACGGCTATCCTCTTCGGATTCGTCACCACGCAGACCATAATTAAAATGAACGGCTTGCACGCGGAGGCGCCACGACGGCGCCAGCGACGCCAGGACCGACAAGAGGGCCACCGAATCCGGTCCACCGGAAACCGCGACAAGAATGGCGTCTCCCGGCCTGAACAATCGTGTCCTTTTCACGGTGTCCGCCACGCGACGAACGAAGGCTGATCGGATGGCTACATCCTGTTGATGCGGAGCTTTCATCGCCATGGCCCCTAGCAACTCCATGGAGGCACGGTTTTAAGGATTTCCCTGGCGCGTGCGACATCCAGATCGATGCCGGCCGCGAGCTCTGCCGGCGTGCGAAAGACGCGATCCTCTCGAAGACGCTCGACGAACTGGACCCGAATCTGCTCATCATACAGGCTGACCTGCTCGTCTAGAAGATAGACTTCCAGAAGCCGCTCTCCCGGGCCGAACGTGGGCCGCGTCCCGATATAAGAGACGGATTCAAACATCCGTTTGTTCCAGACCGTCCTGGTCGCATAGACCCCGTCCGCGGGAATCACACGGTCGGGGGACAGGGGAAGATTCGCCGTCGGCCAGCCCAGTTGCTCGCCTCGACCCGAACCCGTCATGACACTGCCGTCTAATGCGTAAGGTCGTCCCAAACACTGCGCCGCCCGGCGAACGTCTCCGGCTTGCACCAGCGATCGAATGCGCGTGGAACTCACGACTTCCCCGTCCATCCGAATGGCCGGCACGGCGTGAACGCGAAAGCCTGCCTGCGATCCCAATTGAACCAGACCCTCCATGGTTCCGCTTCGGCCTTTGCCGAACGCAAACTGTTCTCCCACAAACAGCTCTCGTACGCCGATCCCCTCCCTCAACACATCCAAGACAAATTCTGCGGGAGTGAGAGCCGCGAACGCTTTATTGAACTCGACAAAGACGACTTCTTCAATGCCGGACTCCTGAAAGCAGGCCAGCTTCTCCTCCATGGTCATCAGAAAGCGGAGGGCCGTGCCCGGAGAAAGCACCGTGATGGGATGGGGATCGAAGGTCAGCGCGATGGGAGTTCCACCCGTCCGCGACGCCGCCTGGACAACGGCGTCCAAGAGCGCCGCATGCCCGCGATGCTGGCCATCAAAATTTCCGATGGTGAGGATGGGGTATCGTGTCCGTTTATGGTCCGCCAGGCCTCGCGTGATTTTCATCGGCTCAACTCATCACGCTCATGCATCCAAGAGCCTTGCGGCGTCCTTTGCAAAATAGGTCAAGATGAGATCGGCGCCGGCCCGTTTGATCGACAGCAGGGATTCCATCATCGCGCGCGTCTCATCCAGCCAGCCGGCCCCGCCCGCCGCTTTGATCATGCTGTATTCGCCGCTGACTTGGTAGGCAGCCACCGGCAGCGCGATACGCGCGCGTGCGGCCGCGATCACGTCGAGAAACGGGAGCGCCGGCTTCACCATAATGATGTCCGCGCCCTCTTCCACATCGAGGTCGATCTCACGGAGGGCTTCGCGCGCGTTCGCCACGTCCATCTGATACGACCGGCGGTCGCCGAACTTGGGACTGGAGTCCGCGGCATCCCGGAACGGGGCGTAGAAACACGACGCGAACTTGGCTGCATAGGACATGATGGGAAGATCGACGAACCCAAGGCCGTCCAGTTCATCCCGAATCGCGGCGACTCGGCCGTCCATCATGTCGGACGGCGCCAGCATATCCGCCCCCGCTTGCGCATGCGTGCGCGCCATCGCCCGCAAGCACTCCAACGTCTCATCGTTGAGAATGCGATCGCCTTGCACCAGGCCGCAATGGCCGTGAGAGGTGTATTCATCGATACAGACATCGGTAATCACCAGGAGATCGGGCACCTGGTCTTTGAGCGCCCGCACGGCCTGCTGGACGATGCCGTCGGGATCATACGCGGACGATCCTCGCTCGTCTTTTCGGTCGGGGATGCCGAAGAGGATCACGGCAGAAATGCCCCGCAATGCGATCTCGGACGCCTCTTTCACCAAGAGGTCCACCGACCAGCGATATTGGCCCGGCATCGACGGGATCTCTTCCCGGCGATCCCGTCCCGTGACGACAAACATGGGGTAGATGAAATCGGCGGTGGACAAGGTCGTCTCTCGGACCAAACGCCGCAACGGTTCACTGCGCCGCAGTCGTCTCATGCGCTGCCGGGGAAACGCCATGGTTCACTTCCGGGGCAGGTTCGTCAGAAATACGACCAGATCCCGCACCGAGATCATCCCCACTAATTTTCCGTTCCGGGTCACGCCGAGATGGCGGAGGTGCGAGTTCGCCATGATGTCGTTCGCATCCAGCAGCGTCTTGTTTTCCTCGATCGTGACGATCGGCGACGACATGATCTGTTCGATCGCCATTTTTGCAGGGTCCCCCCCGATGGCGACGGCGCGCCGCACCATATCCGTATCGGTGACGATCCCGATAATTTCTTTGCCGCGGGTGATGAACAAGCTGCCGATATTGCGATCGCGCATGATTTCAGCCGCTCTCCGAACATCGGTATCGCGATCGACGGTGACGAATTTCTCGGCCGGGATCATGAATGATTTCACTGGCACCATACTGATTCTCTCCTTTCAATGTTCTGCCCACGACCGCTCGACGTGGCAGCCTTGTCTATCCTGCATCGAATACACAAGTCGCGATCCCGGCCGCAACGAGCGAGTGTCGGTCTCATCGTGGCCTCTGGAAATGAGTGACAATGGCGCTCGCCAAGGCCGGAATGGTATTTTCTTTCGCCAGGATCGTCACCGCCAGTCCCTCTTCATCAGCGGTCCGCGCGGTGATCGGTCCGATACAGGCGATCGCCGAACCCGCCAGCAGCTTGTTCATTTCTTCAGCGCTATCGAACAGACCGCAGAAATTTCGCACCGTCGACGAGCTGGCAAACGTCACCACGTCGATTTCATGACGCCTGAATCGATCTTTCAGTCCATCCGCCTCCAGTGACGGACGCACCGTGCGGTAGACGGTCACGACCCGCACATCCGCCCCGGCCGCGCGCAGCTGCTCCGGAAGAATCTCTCGCGCCACGGCCGCGCGAGCGATGAGCACACGGCCGCCGGCCGCGTCCGCCTTCATGACCTCGATCAATCCTTCCGCTTGAAATTGATCCGGAATCAGGTCCGCCCGTAACCCGTGCTTGCCCAATTCGTCGGCTGTTCGCGGTCCGATACAGCACAGCCGTAACCCCGACAGAGCTCGCGCGTCGTGGCCGAGCCGCCGGACGCGGTCCATGAACGGGCGTACCCCGTTGACACTCGTGAACACCAACCATTGAAAGCGATGCAACTCGCCTATGGCGGCATCCACGTCCTGCCAGTGCTCCGGCGGCAGGATTTGAATCACCGGGCATTCGACCGGTTCGGCTCCGTAGTCGGTCAACAGACGCGACAGCTCGCCGGCCTGCTCCCTGGCGCGGGTCACCAAGATCCGTTTTCCGAACAGCGGCCGGCGTTCGAACCAGTTGAGCTGCTCGCGAAGGCGAACGACGGGACCGACGACGATCACCGTCGGAGGTTCAATCTCCGCATGCGCGGCCTTCTGCACGATATCGTGTAACGTCCCGACCACCGTGCGCTGATTCGAGCGGGTGCCCCATCGAATCAAAGCGACCGGCGTGTCGGACGGCTTGCCTTCACTCGTCAGGTGTTCGACAATGGCGGGGAGATTTTTCATGCCCATCAAGAACACGAGGGTTCCGCTGCCGGCGGCCAGTCGGGGCCACTCCAATCTGGTTTCGCCTTTGGCGGGGTCTTCATGGCCTGTGACAAAAGTGACGGTCGACGCCAACGTGCGGTGCGTCACCGGAATCCCCGCATACGCCGGAACCGCCACCGCCGACGTGACGCCCGGAACGACTTCGAAGGGAATCCCTGCGTCGGCAACCGCCTCCGCCTCCTCCCCTCCTCGTCCGAAGACAAACGGGTCTCCGCCCTTGAGTCGGACAACGGTTTTTCCTTCGCGAGCTTTTTCGATCAGCACCCGATTCACCTCAGCCTGATCTTGATAGGCCCCACGGCCACGGCGACCGACATATAGCCGTTCGGCGTGAGGAGGGACCAGGTCAAGAAGCACGGGATTGGCCAGATAGTCATACAGCACGACATCGGCTCGCTCAAGACACTCCTTCCCCCGGAGCGTCAAGAGTCGAGGGTCGCCGGGACCGGCGCCGACGAGATAGACCGTGCCGGCTCGGACGGCGGATTTCTCAAGCTCGACCATAAATGTCGCCCAGGATGGATTCGCCGCCGTTCGCCAGCAGCTTTTCCGCCAACTGCACCCCCAACGCATACGCATCGGCGGCCGGACCATGCACCGTGTCGCGGATGATTTGCCGACCATCAAGGCTCGCAATCAACCCGTCGATCACGATCTGCTCCTGTTTCATCACGGCGTGCGCGGCAATGGGAACCTGACAGCCGCCCTGCAACCGGTCGAGCAGCGCTCGCTCGGCCATGACCGTGATGCGCGTCGGAGGATGATCGAGACGGGAGACCAGACGCCGGACAAAGGCGTCATCCCGGCGCCCTTCGAGCCCCAACGCGCCCTGCCCTATTGCGGGCAAGCTGACCGCAAGCGGCAGATATTCCGTCACCTCGCCGTCCCAGCCGAGCCGTCTGAGCCCCGCCGCCGCCAGCACAATGGCATCGTAGTCCCCGCTCCGCACCTTGCGGAGACGGGTATCCACATTCCCGCGCAACACATCGATCCGAAGATCCGGCCGGTAATGAAGCAACTGCGACTGCCGGCGCAGGCTGCTCGTTCCGATGAGCGCGCCTGTCGGAAGCCGTTCCAGTGTCAGGCCCTCCCGGCTGATCAAGGCATCTCGCGGATCCTCTCTGGCCGGGACGCATAGAATGTCGAGCCCGTCCGGCAGAACGGTCGGCACGTCCTTCATGCTATGGACGGCAAGATCAATGTCGCCTTGCAAGAGCGCGTCTTCGATCTCCTTGACGAACAGGCCTTTTCCGCCGACCTTGGCCAGAGGAACATCCACAATCTTGTCGCCTGACGTCTTGATGCGCCGCAGGCTGATCGTGACATCGGAAATTTCCTGCAACCGCGCTTGCACCCACTCCGCCTGCCATATCGCCAAACGGCTCCCGCGGGTTCCAATCACAAGGGAGGATCGGGACGCCGTCGTGGTCTCCGTGCCGATCACCGTCCCCGCTCCTGGTAGGGACTATCGAAGGGCATTCTCCGCGGGGTTTCTGCGCCCGGCAACTTTTCCTGATCGCCGCCCTTCGGCGTAGCCGGCTGTTGTCGAGACATTCCCGTGCCGCCTCTGTAATACGAAGACACGAAGGCAAAACTCATCAGGCCCATAATCACCAACAGAAAGATCAGCACGTCCCAGCGGAACCCCTCTTTCTCGCGGTAGTCATATCCGCATCGCGGGCAATCCGGCAACGGATCATGCCCCAGGTAGGTGTGCCGGCATTTGGGACAGGTAAAGAGCTTCGGCCCCTTGGGCATGGCCGTATCTCCGTCTCATGTCAAAAATCGGACTGTGTAGCCTTCGCTCGAGAGGCATCAGGCCCTGCGCCCCTTCGCTCTCCTTCCAACCCTGTGGACCTCACGGAGGCAACCGGGTCTGAAAGATTCGTCTCTTCCCCGGTGTCGGTCACGGGAGGGGCCTCCGGCAGATCATCCAAATGAAAGAATCGACGCGCCGCCTCGATAAACATGGACCCGCTCGCCGAATTGGCTTCCGACTTCAACGTCACCAGCGGGCCATGCAGCAGTTTATTGATGATCGCCGCCGCCAGACCTTCGACGGCCAGACGCTCCTGCGGCGGGAGATGTTTCAGGCGGCTCAAGGTTTTCTCCAGTTCGGCCTGCCCAATCTCCTCGGCGCGCTTTCGCAGCGCGACGATCGTCGGCGTGACTTCCAGCGACTTCAACCAGTGCACGATCACGCCGACTTCTTCCTCGACCAGCCGTTCCGCCTTCCCCGCCTCGCGCCGTCGTTCCTCGCGATTCTGCTCAACGCGCATCTCGAGATCATCGATGTCGAACAAGAAGGCGTTGTCGATCTCCTTGACCGCAGGATCAATGTTTCTCGGAACGGAAATATCGATCAGAAAGATGGGGCGGTTCATTCGCTGGCGGATCACGCGCTGCACATCGTCCGTGCGAATGAGATATTGGGAGGCTCCCGTCGAGCACAAGACGATGTCCGCTTCGGCCATTTCCTGGCGAAAGCTCTCGTACGGAATCGGGACACCGTTGAAGCGTTTCGCCAGATCCACGGCGCTATGGAGATCGCGCGTGGTGATCATCACGCGCCGCACGCCGTTATTGACCAAATGCTGGGCCGCCAGCTTCGCCATTTCTCCCGCGCCGACCAATAGCACCGTCTTCTCTCCCAAGTTGGAGAAGATCTTTTTGGCCAGTTCGACCGCCGCATAGCTGACCGACACCGCCGCCTCTGCGATTTTCGTCTCCGTGCGGACGCGTTTGGCCACTGAAATGGCCTTTTGGACAAGCTTGTTCAGAATAACGCCGCTGGCTTTATGCGTGAGCGCGACTTCAAAGGCATCTTTGAGCTGCCCCAGAATTTGCGGCTCGCCGATCACCATCGAATCCAAGCTCGCCGCGACGCGAAACAGGTGGCCGATCGCGCGATCACCGGTATTCCAGTACAGATGCGGGGTCAACTGCTCGGAAGACAGCGCGAGGTGCGTATCGGCAAGGAATTCCTGAACGCGGCCATACCCGGCTTCCACGTCGTCGACGACGGCATACACTTCGACGCGATTGCAGGTCGAAAGCAGGACGCCTTCCCTAACGCCGCGGTAGGCGCACAGGCGATGAAGCGCTTCGCCCAGCCGGCTTTCAGGCACGGCGAGCTTCTCCCGCACCTCGATAGGCGCGGTCTTATGGCTCAATCCGACCACGATGATGTGCATAGATCACGCGAGCGGCCCGTGGCCCTTGACCACGACCCCGATGAAGGTCAGCACCACCCCTGCAAACCCGATGATCGTGAGATACGCCGCCCGCTTAGCCCGCCATCCCACGGTGAGGCGGCCGACGAGTACGACAAAATAAAACAGCCAAGTCACCAAGGCCCACGTCTGTTCCGGATTCCAGTTCAAATACGATCCTCTGGCGAATTCCGCGGATAGGGCCCCGACAATGATGCCCAAGGTCAGCAGAGGAAAGCCCAGCACAATGGACTGCTGGTTTAACTGATCGAGAAAGTCGAGCGGAGGCAACTTGGCGTAGAGCACATTGAACCGCTTCGATTTGAGCAAGCGCTCTTGAATCAAGTACATTAACCCGGCTACGAAGGCGACCGCGAAGCCGACGGTGCCGAGAATGCTCAACGTCACATGCAGCCACACGGTCCGAAGAACCGGTTCCAAGGTCGGCACTTCCTTCGGTAACGCCGCCGCTGAGAGAAGCGAAATGAAGGCCAGTGGAAGGATGAATGATCCCAGAATATGAATACGATGCCGGGCTTCCACCCACAAGAAGACCAGAACCAATCCCCAGGAAAAAAACGAGATGGCTTCATGGGAACTGGTCAGAGGAACATGGCCGGCCGCCATCATCCGGGTGACCAGGGCAACCGTGTGCGCAAGAAACCCAAGGCCCGTGAAAGCAAGTGACACTTTGGAAAGGGTCTCGGACCGACGAACGAGGTAGGCCAAATAAAAGGCCGTGCCTCCCAGATACAAAACCATTGTGGTCATAAAAAACATGACCGACATGTAAACCTATCCTCGCAAAAATTCAGAACAAATCACCCGGGAGGCTGGTCGATTATAGCTGTTGAAATTTGAATGAGTCAAGGAAAGTTGAGGGGTTGGAGCAATCACTCACGCCGAAAACCGGCCCAGGTCAGCATTCGGTTAAATACTCTCGAAGGGCCTCAGCCGTACTCGGAAAGGCGAGGTCATCCCATGGAATCTCGCCGGGGGTAAAGGTGAGGGCTTCAAGCGTCTCGTCACCGGCGCACGGCCGCCCGCCGACCACCTCGCCCACATAGACAATGATGATCACGGGATGATTGGGATACGAGTAGATATTCAACAGCCGGCTGATTCGCACGTCGATCTGACTTTCTTCGCGCGTTTCTCGGATCGCGGCATCTTCCACCCGTTCGCCTCGATCGACAAACCCGCCCGGAAAGACCCATTTGCCGTAGGCCGGCTCGATGCCACGGCGCAGTAGAAGCACGCGGCCCTCGAGAGAAATAATGGTGCCGACCGCAACCTTCGGATCCATAAAGAACACAAATCCACAAGTCCGGCATACCAGGCGTTCCGGCTCCGCTGCTTTAATCCTTCGGCCCGTCAATCCTCCCCCGCACTTGGGACAAAATGAGTATTCGGCGTTCTGCCATTTCTCATGGACTTCTGCCAGCGATTTCGATTCCATGCGCGGCTTGGCCTCAGTG
>JBOHOS010000544.1:0-4104 GCA_050731295.1 Nitrospiraceae bacterium
TCATATGACAATCCCAGTGTCATATTACGTCATCCTGAGCGCGATTGTGTTCACCACCGGTCTCGTAGGCGTGCTGATCCGCCGCAACATCATTATTATCCTGTTGTCGATCGAACTCATGCTGAACGCGACCAATATCAATTTTGTCGCCTTCTCGTACTACTTTCAGAATGTCGCCGGTCAGGTGTTCGTCTTTTTCACGCTCACCGTCGCGGCCGCCGAGGTGGCGGTCGGGCTGGCCATCATCATCGCCCTGTACCGGAGCAAGGCGAGTATCAATGTGGACGAGTTTCAGTTGCTGAAGTGGTAGCGAATGAAAACGCTGACGGCTGAATGATGAGCCGCTGAATGACAACGTTACGACCGGGCGCCCGCATTCATCAATCATCGTTCATCACTCATCGTTGAATTCATGCGATACATTCTCATCCCGCTTCTCCCCGTTGCCGCCTTTCTGATCCTCGGCCTGTTCGGGCGCTGGATCAAAGAGCAGGCGCACTGGATCGCCGTCCCGGCGGTTATGGGGTCTCTGGTTCTTGCCTGGTTCGCGTTGGGTGATGTGGCCGGCGGCGAGCGCATTTCGATTCCGCTCTATACGTGGTTGACTTCCGGCGACGTTCGCATCGGATTGGGGTTGTTCATCGATCGGCTGACGGTCGCCATGCTCTTGCTCGTCACGATCGTCAGCTCGCTGGTGCACGTCTATACGATCGGGTACATGCGCGGCGAGAAAGGCTACGCCCGTTTCTTTGCGTACATCGCGCTGTTCACGTTTTCCATGCTGATGCTCGTGATGGCCGATAATTTCCTCCAACTGTTTGTCTTCTGGGAGGCGGTCGGGCTGTGCTCATATCTGTTGATCGGCCATTGGTACGATCGGCCGTCGGCCTGCAACGCCGCGACGAAAGCGTTTATCGTCAACCGGGTCGGCGACTTTGGGTTTTTGCTTGGGCTGCTCTTGATATTGGCGAGCTTTGGATCGCTGGAGTATCGCCATGTCTTTGCCCAGGCGGCCGACTTCAAGACCCACACCCTCAACCTGCTCGGGTTCCTCGGCGGGACGTGGGATGTGTCAGCGCTGACGCTGATCTGCGTGCTGCTCTTTGCCGGCGCAGTCGGGAAGTCGGCGCAAGTGCCGCTCCATGTTTGGTTGCCCGATGCCATGGAAGGCCCTACGCCGATTTCGGCGTTGATTCACGCCGCCACCATGGTCACAGCGGGGGTGTTCATGGTGGCGCGTCTCGCGCCCCTCTATAATCTGTCGCCCACCGCTATGGATGTCGTGGCCGTTGTGGGGGCCCTGACGATGGTGCTCGGCGCTACGATCGCCCTCACGCAGCATGACATCAAGCGCATCGTCGCCTATTCCACGATGAGCCAACTTGGCTACATGATGATGGCATGCGGCCTCGGGGCCTATGCCGCGGGGATGTATCATCTCTTGACCCATGGCGCCTTCAAGGCGCTGCTCTTTTTAGCGTGCGGCTCGGTGATCATCGCGCTGCATCACGAACAGGACATGCGGCGGATGGGTGGACTGAAGGCCCAACTTCCGATTACGTATTGGACATTTGTCATCGGCTCGCTGGCCTTGGCCGGGTTCCCATTGACGTCCGGCTTTTTCAGCAAAGATGAAATTTTGGTGTCCGCCTGGTCGACCGGAGGGCTGGGGCAGATCTTGGCGATCCTCGGCCTCGTGACCGCCTTTTTGACGGCCTTCTATAGTTTCCGATTGGTGTTTGTGACCTTCTGGGGCGAATCCCGGGTTGATCCTCATCATGCCGGCCACGTGCATGAGCCGTCGTCGACGATGACGGTGCCGCTGGTGATTCTGGCCGGTCTCAGTATCGGCGCCGGCTACCTCGGGATTCCGGGTTTTCTCGATCCGGTCTTTTCGGGAGCGGATGACGGTCACCACGGCGGTCCTGCCGCGATCGGCATCATGATCGCCGCGACCTTACTGGGGCTGGCAGGCATCGCGGTCGCGTACGTCTTCTTTGTCGCGTCACCTCACCTTCCGGATCAACTCGCTCGGCGCTGGCAGCACCTGTATCAGCTCTCCTTGAACAAGTGGTATGTGGATGAAGCCTACGATCAGACGGTGGTGCGCCCGACCGTCCGCCTGGCCGACCGTCTGTGGACGCGCGTGGACGTGGGCATGATCGACGCCGCTGTCAACGGAGCGGCGCGTGGGATCGCCTGGTGGGCCTGGTTCATGCGGCTGGTTCAAAGCGGGCAGACGCAGCATTATGCATTGGGGATGACGGTGGGTGCGGTTCTCATTCTCACCGTGTATCTCCTGCTGTAGGGTCAAGTACGAATGCAAAATGCAAAATGAAGATGAGACGGTTTTTTAATTTTGCATTGGAGTGATTGCAGTGGCTGACGCAACAAGCTTTCCATGGCTCTCCCTGGTGGTGTTCCTGCCGCTGGCCGGAGCCGTCCTCGTGTTTTTTATCCCCATGGCGGTGGTTCGGCCGGCGGCCCTGATCGTCGCAGTGGTCACGTTCCTGCTGTCGCTGCCATTGGGTTTTCAGTTCGATCCCGCCACGTCGCACATGCAATTCACCGAACAGGCGACTTGGATCTCCTCACCGCCGGTCAGCTACAGCCTGGGGCTTGATGGCATCAGCCTGCCGCTGTTCCTGATGACCACGTTGCTCCTTCCGCTCTGCGTGCTGGCATCCTGGAAGGCCATCGAGGCGCGCGTGCGCGAATTCATGGCCGCCTTGCTGGTCATGGAGACCGCCATGCTGGGCGTCTTCGCGGCGCTGGACTTCGTATTGTTTTACGTGTTTTGGGAAGTAATGCTGATTCCCATGTACCTGCTCATCGGCGTCTGGGGCGGCCCCAACCGGGTCTACGCGGCCGTGAAGTTTTTTCTCTATACTTTGGCGGGCAGCGTGCTGCTGTTGGTGGCGATCCTGGCCTTGTTTTTTCAGGGCGGGCAGACCTTCGATATTCTGCTGCTCAGCCGCGTGGAATATTCATCGACCGTTCAGCAGTGGCTGTTCTGGGCGTTCTTTATTGCCTTTGCCGTCAAGGTGCCGATGTTTCCTTTTCATACGTGGCTGCCCGATGCTCACGTCGAGGCGCCGACGGCGGGCAGCGTCCTCCTGGCCAGCGTGCTGTTGAAAATGGGGGCCTATGGGTTTCTGCGGTTTTCGTTGCCGATGTTGCCGGAGGCCAGCGCCACCTACACCCCGATCATGGTAGGGCTCTCGCTCATTGCCATTATCTACGGCGCGTATATGGCTCTAGCCCAAGCCGATCTCAAAAAACTCATCGCCTATTCCAGCGTCAGTCACATGGGATTCGTCACCCTCGGCATCTTCGCGCTCAATGCGCAAGGAATCGAAGGCGCGATCATGCAAATGGTTAATCACGGGATCACCACCGGCGCGCTCTTTCTCTGTGTCGGCGCCATCTACGAGCGGACACACAGCCGGCTCATCGCCGATAACACCGGGCTTGCGGGTCCGATGCCGCGCTATGCGACCGTGCTGGTGATCTTCGCCCTCTCGTCGCTCGGCCTGCCGGGCACCAACAGCTTTGTGGGGGAATTTCTCGTGCTGGTCGGGACCTTTCTCTGGAGCAAGCCCGCCGCTGTCATCGCGTCGCTCGGCATCATCCTGGCCGCCGCCTATCTCCTCTGGATGGTCCAACGCGTGGCCTTCGGGGTCCCCCGCGCCAAACTGGTTCCCGCGCTCGCTGATTTGAACGGGCGTGAAATGATCACCCTCGCGCCGCTGGTCGTGTTGGTGTTCTGGATCGGGTTGTACCCCAATCCGATCTTGGTTCCGATGCATCGGAGCGTCAATAATTTGGTCGAACGGATGGATCAGAGCCATCCCATGACGAGCGAACGCGTAGGCAACAAGATTCGAATTCTAAATTCTGAGTCCGGAGCGGAACTCCGCATTCATCACTCGGCGCTCACGGGTAAATTAAGATGACACTTCCGTTAGCCGATCTGGCAGCCATCCTGCCCGAATTGGTCGTGGTGCTCGCGGCCTGTCTGGTGCTGGCGCTGGACCCCGTTACCCCCGTCCCGCAGAAAAACTGGCTGGCGTGGTTGAGCCTCGGAGCGCTGGTTATCTGCTT
>JBOHOS010000545.1:0-2782 GCA_050731295.1 Nitrospiraceae bacterium
CTGCTCAGCGCCCACCTGCTGCAACAGCGCCCGGAGCCCCGCTCGCGCCGGCGAGCGCTCACCTCTGCTGGTGCGTGAGAGAGGAACCAGCCCGGTTACCTTGCTTCAACCGTGACCTCTGTGGTCACCGAGTTGGCTATGAAGCATCCGCTATGGGCTTGTTCATGGAGCGCGGCAATCTGCTCAGGAGTCGGAAGAGTCGTCCCGCCGAATGCAACCTGAGGATGTAAAATGACGCGCGTGATGGCGAGCTTTCCCTTTTGGTTCTTTTCCAGAAACCCAACGGCCTGATCGCTGTAGCGATCGACGACAAAGCGTTTCTTTGCCGCTACCGCCAGGAACGTCAGCATATGACAGCTCGACAAGGCCGCGACGAAGCCTTCCTCAGGATTCACGTGAGCGGGATTCCCGCGATAGGAGGGTGCGGCTGATGCAGGAACTCGAACACCACCTTCAAATACCAGCACGTGGTCTCGATTATATGACTCGTAAGAAAAGCTCTCTGATTCTCTCTTCCATTCTAGCGTGATCTTATGTTCAGACATCAGTCAACCCTCTCTAAAAAGTTACAATCTGCCCAATGAATCGAACGCACCTGCGCGCGGACGAACGAAAACGGTTCCCGGGACCTATTCGCGTTTTCGGTGACAGATTTCCAGACGATTGCCGCTGGGATCCTCGAAGAAGACGGCGTAGTAGTGCGCGTCTTCGTAGGCCGGTCCTTCAACATTTCGCGCGCCGACCTTGACGGCGATCGCAACCAGCCGATCAACCTCGCGGATACTGTCGGCCCGAAACGCGATCCGACACTCGTTGGCGACATGTTGCGGCGACTCCGTCACCCCGACAAACTCTGGCGAGCCATCGGTTCCAGCCGCCTCATACTGCAACCACCCCTCAATCTTGGCATCGCGCGTGAACCCGAGCGTGGGCAACAGCGCCTCATAAAACGGTCGTGCCTCGGCGAGGCTGCGCACTCGGAGATCAACGTGATCGAAACAACGCCGCATAAGTGGAACACGGATTCAGATCGAAGATGGCATACGAATGGTAGGCTACTGCTGGGAGTCTGACGTGTCAACGAGAGTTCCTGCCCATGCCGCTCTTCCCTCGCGGTCTTCCGAAGACACAGTTTCAGCTCATCAGATCCGAACCCTTCACCTCCGGTCTCGTGCAACTGACCTACCGCCGAACTCGCTGATTCGAACTGAGCGCCGCCCGCGGGCGAGGTCACCCGCAGGCTGTTCAAAATGGCCGTCATTTTCACCCACCCAGCCCCGGCGCGCCAAGACGCGCCTTTCCTCAGCCAGGGCCGCAGCGAGGCGCACGGCGTCACGAATAAGTGACGCCAAGATTGTGCGCGCCGGCGAGATGGTGAGCCGGCAGTGTCTTAGAGGCGAAGCGTACTCTGTCTCGTACGTTGAGCCGTATGAAAATGAGTACGCGACTATCCGGCGAAGCCGGGGCATAGGAGATACGCCGCTGGTGGACTTTTTCAACAGCCTGCCAGGGTTAGTACAAGACCGACGGCAGAAACGCCCCGGCTGGGTTCTGATAGAGACCACGGCTCATGAGCGTCATCGGATGGACCACGCGCAGACCATGAGCCAGACACCAGCGGAACAACTCCGCATTCCGCGTCGGCAGCAAGAACCCTGGGCCGACAAACGCGGGCGCCGCGCCGATCAGCGCCTTAAGCTCTTCATTCGTCTGGCCGACCGCATGGGCAAAGTACCCGATGTTCGTGGCATAGCCCGTCACACGACCACCACGCTCTACCACCCGCGCTGTGCCTTGAGCGATCGCATCGGCTACTTCCCGACTGCGGTCGTGGCCGTGCACGCTCAGACAAAGCCGATTGCAGGCATCGAGATCCCCGACGGTCGCCGATCGCACCGCATAACCGGACAGTTCGAGGTTGAGCGCCGGCCCCTGCAGCACAGAAAGCGGTTCGCGCGCATCGAAACCTAGCTTGGTGTACATGGAGAGCGAACGATTATGATAGGCCGCTTGGACCAGCCTCACGCCAACAAACCGTTGCGCATGAGCCCGGTCCAAAATGTGCTCCATCAATTGGCGCCCGATGGAGCCGTTCTGCGCAGCAGGAAGGACCGTAATCGGCCCCACGCCGGCAATGGTGTCCCCCTCCCAGAGGAAGTTGCTGCCGACCACGTGACGGTCAAGATCCGCGACAACCGAATAGACATCCTTCCGCGAGAGCACCATGGTCAGCAAGCCCACGGCAACTTCGGCTGAGGGAAAGTCCGGTGGAAAGTTGTGCTGTTCGGCAATGACCTTGAAGGCTTCATAGCAAATGGCGCCACAGGCCTTCGCATCATCGACTGTGCCCGGTCGGAATGTCGCCTCCATAGGTCCGTCCTCCGAATGAAGGGAAAGAGGTAGTAGGCTACTGCCTTAGCTGTGAAGGAGTCAACGAGAGGGGCCGAACACACACGATGTTCTCCGAGCGCGGCAATCCAGAACTGAGAAGCCTCGATGCTCTCCTCCATGCCTTAGGATGCCGCCCTGCCGTGACCAGCGCTCGCTAGCTCGATCACCACAAGGCCGGCTGCGCCGCGCGTCGGACGAGTTCCATCCTCAACAAGTCAATACTCATGCCTGACCCTAATTCTCATTGTCCTGACCCCTTAAATCCCCCCGTAATAATGGATCGTTGAACGATAGCAGTCCGGGTTGTGCGCTGTCAGAATCTAAAAAAGGCCTAGGACGTAGCGATGCGATAGCTTGTATTCTTGCTACCGCCTTCGTTGCGGATGAGCAA
>JBOHOS010000546.1:0-4423 GCA_050731295.1 Nitrospiraceae bacterium
GCCATAGCGCGCGCCGGCTGATGTAGTCCGCCGGCTGCACCTTGCGCTTCGGCATTTTGCCGCTGGCCTGATCCGCTTCAATTTGCCGTGTGGCGGCCTCGAACCGGTTGGCCGCGTGGCGCAGGAAGATGATGCCCAGAACAGGCATGAAATAGTCGCTGGAAGTGAGCTTAGAATTCGCGCGAAGGTTGTCTGCCGCTTCCCAAAGGTCGGACTCTAATTTTTCGATGTCCTTGAAGGGGTTCTGACTCATTGGGCGATCACTCGTTGGTGAAGCGCTCTTTCATGTGCATGGGTGCTATAGCGATGGATGGCTGTATGCCTTCCATCGCGCGCTTCGCCGTAGGTGCCGGACCCGAGCGTTCACTTGTCCGGTTTTTCGATGTTCCACACGCGCACCGGCTTGCCACGGGCGCGGAGAATGGGCGCAACCATTTGCTGAAGCCGCACCACTATCCTGACCTTTTCCGGAAACGGCAGCGCGGCCAGCTTGCGCCGGCGCTCTTCATTTGCGGCAAACAGGCGGGCGACTTCAGGGCTTAAGTTTTCCATTGGTCCTGTTTTGGTTCGAGTCCATGACGGGAGAATACAGATAATAAATAATCCCTATCCAGCGGTGCTTGATCCCATAACAGGCGCACTCGCTCGCGGTCTTTGTCACGCCCGGTCTGGAGCGCAATGGCCAACAGATGCTCGGCGCGCAACACGCGGGTGAGCGTGGTTTCGTACCGTGTTTCCCGCGCTTCCGCCAGTGCCTCTTCCAGCAGCGCATTGTAGGCGGGCAGAAACTGTACCGGCACTCCTTCAATATTCACACACTCATCCTGCTCGCGATATCCCCGTGCACGGAGCGCCTCATAGAGCGGCGCCAACGTCAGGAGACCGCCGGACGTTTGTGGCAACACTACAAACACATCGAGGTCGAAGGTCAACAGCGGCTCGACGTAGAAGGTGGCGCCCATCGCCCCTCCGATGGCATAGCGGCTCATTACACCGGCACGTTCCAAGTCGTTCAGGACTTGTAACGTCTGTTCCAATTCATCCTTCCCACATTCTCCACGAGAATGTGTCTCAGCAGGCCTTCGATTCTTTCTACGCTTCGATGCCCGTCACATCAGTACTGTATGTAACACAACATAAGGTTTAATCAACAAATTCTTCTACTCTTAGTGGGCCGGATAGGGAATATTTTGCGGGCAGGCAATGAAGGAAGAGAGAGGTACGAGAGAGTATGCTTTCAATCGGCTATTTCTACGTCCTCCAGCGCAGCGTGGTTTTTTCCGGCACCGGATGCACAAGGTCATTGCGGCCGGCCTGCTGGTCGAGGTGATATTTTTGCAGCCGGCGATACCAGACGGCGAGTTGATCGGAGTCCAGGCTGAGGTTCATTGTCGTCTTGGTTTGATGGCCGCGCTCCTGCAACTCGACGATGTCTCGATCCTGGCGAAGCGCCTTGCCCGCGATCAGCCGCGCCAGCCAGACCAATGGAAACCAGCCGCGCAGGAAATTCCAGCCCATCGTAAAGTCGAGGCGGGTCGTCTTCTCGGTGAGCGGCGTCACGACCACCATGATCGCGCCCCAGCGGGCACCGACTTCGAATGTTTCCGTGTGAATCCCCGGCATCAGGAAATCCACCGTCGTCTTCGCCGGCGCGAGGCCGGGGTTCAAGACGCGAAAGACAATGGTGTTCGGCAACCGGATGTTGTTGGCCACTGTTCGGAAGCCTTGCGCGAGCCTCGTGTATTCTTTTTCTTTCAGCTTGGGGACATGCCGCTGCCGAAAGAGGCCATGATGCACGAAGGGCACATGCGCGGCATCGATGAAGTTGTCCACCGCCAGGTCCATCCTGGCATTCACAGGCAGGGACATTCTCATCAATGAGACGGGGCTGCCATCCGCCGGAACCGGAAACATGGGCGGAGGCGCGGCTGGTTTCGGCCAGCGGTCGGTGCCGAAGTAGACCCAAATCCATCCGTCCTGTTCGTGAACCGGAAACGACCGGACTGAGGATGCCTTGGGGATGGGACACTCTTCAGCCTGCGCCGGAACCTCCATACATTCGCCACCGGACGAGAACCGCCAGCCATGATACCGGCACCGGATCGAATTGCCTTCCTGCCAGCCGGCCGATAGGGGCACACCCCGATGCGTGCACCGGTCTTCGAGGGCGTGGACCGTGTGGGACGGATCACGGAAGAGCACGATGGGCTGATTGAGAAGCGTGGCTGCGGTGGGCCGGCCGGGCTTCACCCGGCGGGTCTCGGCGGCGATATACCAAAAGCCTTCAAGCATCAGACGCTTTCCCGTCAGGTAAAAGACCGTGGACTTCCCAAGAAGATCGACTTCGACTGCACGCGCGTTCGGGCATGGCGCTGTCTCTCCCCAGCCTGGGAGAATCGTCTCTCGAATCATGCCCTCCCGCGAGGGGCGGCTTGGCCGGCGCCATTGCGGCTGGTTTTCACCCGTCCGCTCCGGAAGCACGCGCTAGCCTCGCCGCCCTTCTTTCCACTTCACTTTGCCTTAATACATTCGATGTCCAACTTGATGAACACGTCGTCTCCGACAACCAGGCCTCCGTTATCCAGCGCCTTGCTCCAATTGATGCCGTACTCCTTCCGATTGATCTTGCCTTCGGCGGTAAAACCGGCCCGCGTGTTTCCCCAGGGATCCTGGGTCACGCCATTCAAATTGCCGACCAGGGTCACCTCTTTCGTCACGCCCTTGAGCGTCAGGTCTCCAACTGCTTCATAACCCTCGCCGTTCTTCCGGTACGATTTCAGCTTGTAGGTCATCGTGGGAAATTTTTCGACGTCGAAGAAGTCCGGGCTCTTCAGGTGAGCGTCTCGTTTCTGATGATTGGTCGTGATGGAGATGGTCTTCACCGCCGCCTCAATCGTCTTGACCGTCTTAGCCTCTGGGTCCATCTCGATAAATCCGGTATAGTCCATAAATTGGCCCTTGGTCTTCGACACGACTAGATGGTCCACGCTGAAGCCGACCGTTGAGTGTTCCAAGTCGACGTTATATTTAGCCGTTTCGGCATGCGCCGGAGCCAATCCGGTCATCAGCCAGAGCAGCAAGCCGGCAGTGCCTGTTTGTAGTCCCGCCATCCGCATAGTCACCGATCCCATTCACACTCCTTTCGTCCGATACCGTTCATCTGAGCTTACCCTACTGACTTCGTTCTGCCCGGTCAAGAGCATGATTGTTCAAGAGGTCTGTGCCATAATGATCTCAATTGGAAGATTTATGAAGGCGCTCGTCAAGACTTCTCCGGCACCTGGACTCACGTTACGGCACATGCCGGACCCGCGGCCGGGTGAATCGGAAGTCTTGGTTCGAGTCACCGCCACGTCGCTCTGCGGGACGGATGCCCATATTTACCAGTGGGATGAGTGGGCTCAACAACGCATCCACCCTCCTCGAATCATCGGCCACGAAATGTGCGGCGAGGTCGCGGAGCTGGGGTCCGGCGTCACGACCGTCGCCGTTGGAGACTACGTCGCCGCCGAGTCGCATCTGACATGCGGAGTGTGTTTTCAGTGCCGCACCGGACAGGCGCATGTCTGCAAGAATTATCGCATTCTGGGCGTGGACCTCGACGGGTCCTATGCCGACTATGTCGTCCTGCCCGAGCGGGTGCTGTGGAAAACGTCGGCTGAGATCCCTGCGGAGTTGGCCTGCGTGCAGGAGCCTCTCGGCAATGCCGTCTATGCCACGCTGATCGAGGACGTGAGCGGAAAGTCTGTCTTGATCAGCGGGTGCGGGCCGACCGGTCTATTCGCCGTCGCCGTCGCGCGGGTGGCCGGCGCGTCATCCATCATCGCGACAGACGTCAGCGACTACCGGATCGGATTGGCCAAGCAGCTCGGCGTCGATCACACCTTGAATGCCGATACCGAACCGCCCGAGGCGATCGCCGCGGCCATTCAAGAGATCACCGGCGGTGAAGGCGTGGATGCGGCATTGGAAATGTCCGGCCATCCGGGCGCCCTTCATCAGGCGTTCCGGTCGGTCAAGAACGGCGGACGAGTCAGCTTGTTCGGCATCCCCACGGGCCAGGTTTCTTTCGACCTGCCCAACGAAATTATCTTCAAAGGGATTCGCGTGTATGGCGTGACCGGGCGGAAGCTGTTCGATACCTGGTATCGGCTAGCCGGCCTGTTCAAGGCCGGTCTGGATATCAGACCGGTCATCACGCATACGTTTCCTCTGGCGGATTTTGCGAAAGGTTTTGATTTGGTGGCAGATGGGCAGTGCGGGAAGGTAGTCTTGTTTCCGTAATAGGATGCTTAATAGGATGCTGAAAAAGGCCGCCAACTCTATGGGAATAAATTCGATTAATCATCATGTCGTTTAAGTCGTTCAAGAAGGTTGTTGAAGAGCAGCTCGCCGACATCAAATCAGCCGGTCTCTATAAGAC
>JBOHOS010000547.1:0-1277 GCA_050731295.1 Nitrospiraceae bacterium
CGGGCTATTCTGTGCAAACGGTGACCCGGCGCCAAACGGATTGGCCAGCGAATTGGGATTGAACGGATTCGCGCTCAGATCGCCGAGGTATTCGGCGTGCGCGGCTGCCGGGATCATGAACAACAGCATTAGGAACATCGTTCGCATGCGTGCCATGTCCCTTCCCTCCTACACCGCAGCGGCGCTAAAAAGGCATATGCCGTGACTTGGGGCTGTTTTGCCACGTTGCTCAGTGCCCCACCTCAAGATGTCGGGCCATCTCTTCAACAAATTCATCGGCTGCCTGAATACCAGCTACCGCCTGTTCCCTTGTGACCGCCGCGAGCCCATAGTCACTTTCTGTCCGATCGTCGAATCCGTCTCGGAGACGGAAGAAGAAATGTTCAGGCAGTTCACCGGACTTGACGAACGTCTGCTGGAATCCAGCAACGATGCCGGAATGTTTCGATCTTCTGATGTCTCGACTCAACAACATAGCCTGTGCCGCGTAGAACATGCCGTAGTACGCGCGGGACACTGCGAAATCAGAATCTTCGCCATCTAGAAGCCGGTTAGCCGCTCTGATACTCCGCCTCGCTTTGCAGATCAGTCCTTCGATCTCTTGACGGCTCACAGCGGGATGCCCTCTTCACGAATGGCCGTCATAATTGAAAAATCCCCTCGCTCCTTCGCAAGCACCCGGTCGATTACCAACACGGACAGCAAAATATCGTGGGCCAAGGACACTTCACCCGCAATCCGGCGAACTTTCTGCTTATCGGCGAAGCTAAGGCGCTCCACGCCCAGTTCCACGCACACGTCCAGGTCCGACTCTGAGTCGGCAGTGCCGCGTGCCCGTGATCCGAATACGGTGTAGCGAGCCGAGACGCCGGGAGATGTAAGACCGACTCTGCGCTGGAAATCCGCAAGCGCGGCCTGCTCGCGTGCGGTCAGATCCGCCACAGTTCTCCGTAATCCCATCAGATGCCTCCATCGTCAATATCCTCTGAGCAATACGCTCAGTCGGCAACGATTTCACTTCATATATCGGTCTGCCAACTCCCTCACGAAGGCTTCCTCACAACTCAATGACCTCTCCAAACCGAATCCCGGGTTTAAGGAGCCAATAGTAGGTCCCATCTTCCAGCACGACCTTTCGCGAGCCCAGCACCTTCATCCGCTCACGGAGCTGGTTCAATTTGGTTTGCAGGGTTCCATCATCTCGGAGCAGGACTCCCTCTTCCACCAGATCCAAGAAAATCGGCTTTGTCTCTTGTATGTCCTCGGGAGTGTAGAGA
>JBOHOS010000548.1:0-2641 GCA_050731295.1 Nitrospiraceae bacterium
CTGTATCCCTGCGGGAGTCACCGCTTTCAGCCGTTACGCTCGGTAGGTACACGTCAAACGTGGTGCCTTGGCCCGGTTGACTGGACACTAGGATCTGCCCTCCACTTTGAGTAAGGATGCCATAGACCGTGGCAAGGCCCAGCCCCGTTCCCTGACCGACTGCCTTCGTGGTAAAAAACGGTTCAAAGATCCGTGCCATCGTTGGGGCATCCATACCATGCCCTGTATCAGTGATCGTGACCACGACATAGTATCCCGGTGATACAGCAGATGATCCGCTTCGAATCGGTGTCTTGACTTCCACGTTCCGTGTCTCGATGGTCAGCCGACCGCCTTGGCCCATGGCATCCCGAGCATTGACGGCGAGATTAATAATCACTTGCTCCATCTGTACAACATCGGCGCTGACGCTCCCACAGGTGGCGTTCAGATTCACGACCAGATTGACGCCTTCTCCAATGAGAGGCCGAAGCAACGGTTCCAGATGCTCAATGACATCGTTGAGGTCAAGCACTTGGGGGGCGAGCACTTGCTTTCGGCCGAAGGCCAACAGCTGTCGAACTAACAGAGCACCTCGTTGCCCGGCTGTCCGGATCGCTTGAAGGTCTTCGTGCATCGAACCGTCCTTGCCGATATGTGTTTGCAACAGATCACTATAGCCATTGATCACCGTGAGAATATTGTTGAAATCATGCGCCACCCCGGCCGCCAAGCGTCCGACCGCTTCCATCTTCTGAGACTGACCTAACTGGTCTTCCAGTTCCTTGCGTGCGGTCATGTCCATCATCGCGCCAATCATGCGGACCGGTTTGCCGTCGGCGTCGCGAAGGACATGGCCTCGGCCAAGTACGTAGGCATAGGATCCATCTGCGCGGCGATAGCGGTATTCTTCTATCAACGATTGACCGCCGTCATGAAGAACCGAGTGACGGCGGTTCATGATTCTCTGCCTGTCGTCCAAATGGACGTGTTCGTACCACCAATCCAGATCCATCTCCACATCTTGCGGCGAATAACCGAAGAGCGTGAGCATGCCTTCGTTCCAGATGATGTGATTCGTCGCTAAATCCCAATCCCAGACCGCATCATTGGTTGCCCGTGAGACGATCCGGAAGCGTTCCTCGCTTTGAAGGCTCGCTTGCGCCGCCTGCTCCCGTTCACCGATCTCACATTCCACGCGTCGAAGGGCCGCCGACAGCTCCGCCGTTCGGTCGTTGACACGTTCTTGTAGCTCTTCATGCGCCTGCTCCAGATTTCGCTGTGCCTGTTGCCGTTCCCAAACCGCCGCCGCGAGCGCCATGGCGGTAAGCCCCACCCCGCTCATAAATACGTGGAGTAACAGGAGAGACTGATTTGGTGAAGCCCCGGCAAAGGGGCCTGACCCATGCATGGTTCCCCAGATCGCCAGTCCTGATAGGAGAAGAGTGGCCGCCGCAGTCTCTCGAGGGCCAAATCGGACCGCCGTCCAAACGAGCAATGGAACGCCGAGCGAGCTAATGGGCAGAGTCTTATCGTGGATGGTCCACCATCCTCCAAACAAGGCCTGGCCGACGAGCACAACCAGCAGCCCGAGCAACACGGCCTCCCATCGCAGTGCTCGATTCCACGCGCGAGACCTCTTCCCAATCCAGAGCAACAAGACGGGGGCGACGATAAGGTTGCCCTGCACATTGCCTAACCACCAAGCCAACCAGAAAACCCCGTAGATTTCTTTCGTCGCATATCCCCCCAACGCGAGCGTTGTGACACCTATGGTGGCACTGATCATCGTGCTACAGAGAGCGGTAAGGACCGCGAACGTAAATACGTCCTCTGCTCGATCAAATGCCCGGCGGCCACCGGCAAAGCGGTTGGTCAAGTAGGCACCGATCAACGCCTCCACCGTGTCGCCCGTCGCAATCCCGAGCGACATTGCAGCGGAATCGATGGTGGTCTGGGTTCGACTCACCAGGAAGGCGCCCGCAAAGATCGCTGGCCAGATGCGCGGACCGAGCAAAAGCACGGCGGCGAGGGCTAATCCTGTCGGCGGCCATAATGGCGTGGCGTTCACACTCATAAAGGCGAACATCAACCCCAGTTTTCCGGCCGCGACGTAGACCAGGGTCAGCAAGACCAGTGTCACTAGGTATTTGCCGGTTGCCGTCGTCCTCGCCCCCATGATCGCCTCTGCCATGATTTGATGGGCCTTCTATGCGTTACTGAAGGATACGGGCGGAAAGAGGAATAGTGCAGGAAGCGTTGTCCAGTCTAAGTGTAGCCGTCAATCGCAGGCTGTCTAGGCTAGCTCTTGGTAACTCTTAAGCTTGGATTGGGACTCTGATGCAGTGTCGTGATGAGGCATGATGAGGTCCTACTGAAGACCCCAGTCAAGTTTCAGCAATCTAAGAAAATCAAACCATGAACAAGCGCACGCGGGCCTCCCTCATCAGGATTGAATCGCTACAGTCCTCTTGAGACGATTGTAAGCGCTCCGTGCGGGAACGCTCACTTTCAACGACGCGATAGAAGCGCGCTCTGGGAATCACAGTACCCGATATAGAGCGGCTCTGGTTGTTGATCTGTCGGGATCACACATCGTCTCAATGGATCGATGTAAAACCCGGCGGGGAATACCGATGAATCTCGCCCGGCTGTCCATCAC